>JASEFT010000063.1 GCA_030018475.1 Candidatus Thermoplasmatota archaeon | reverse complement strand
AGCTTAGGATTAGCTAAAATACAGTCTCGGAAACATTTTGATGCTTAAACCACGTTACGAACTGTTGCAGAAAAATTTAAAAACCGAGCGTCAGCTTTTTATATTCGAAACAACATTAAAATTTGCATAGAGTGATGAGCTACAAAATTAGCACCCCAGTGGTGTCTATATTAATATTTGCGTGCTTTTTCTTTGCATTAGTAGTTTCTGCCATAATTAGTGTAAACTTATCTGAAAGCAAACCCTTGAGCGAGCTCACGAATGTTAAAGATGTAAGCGTAACATACAGTAATGCAACCTATGATGGTTATGTATGTTCTGTTTCATCTTCTGATTCACCTGATCCAAATCCAGATGGTAGTGGTGACTGGAATAATTCCACATCACTCCTGATGTATGTAGGTGAATATTCGTTTTGGTTCCGGGGTAGCGCATATAATTTTAGAAACAGATCCTTTTTAGCATTTCCATTAAACGCTATCCCAGAAAACGCGATAGTTCTGAGTGCTGTCCTATACATAAATTTAACTAACAATACAGCTACTCTAGACGAGGTTGGCGATTGTATTATAGACCATATAGGTAATTACACACCACTTGATAATAGCGATTACCAGATTGCTAACCTTACCCCAAATATCGCTACTTTAGCCACACCTTCTACGCTACCAGGTTGGCTCAAAGTCTCCCGTTTAGAATCTTATGTACGAGACGATTTACAAAACTCAAGGCCGTATACGCATCTTCGTTTAAGGCAATCAAATGGTGAAGATCTTATTCAACAAGCAAACCCAGGAAACCCTGAGATATCCCGGCTCTACACATTCGCTACAGGAGATTCTCGGGATGCACCTTATCTTGAGATTACCTATTCACGTCCTCCAAATCCGCCTGTAAATTTAGGGGTTGAAGGTTTTGCAGAGGGCACGCCAGAATCGCTAAATATTACAAACCATACCCCTAAGCTAAATTGGACTTTCAGCGATCCTGATGCTGGAGATACTCAGCAAGCATACAATCTTTCCGTAGTGAGAATTTCTGATAATGTATTAATGTGGTTTAAGAACGTAACTAGTACTGCTACAATAGTAACTTATGGAGAACCTGGTGGTGGAATGACTGCCTTAGATTTAATTGATGGTATAGACTACTATTTAAAAGTTAAAACACAAGATAATCATGGCCTCTGGGGCGACTGGGCTAAGATGATGTTTCATATGAACACATTACCCACAACAACACTTGTATCACCCGGAAACGACACATGGAACAATAGCGCAACAATCAATTTTACATGGTCGTACAGCGATGCAGAAGGCAGTCCTCAGTATGCTTTTAATATCACTATAAGCAACAGTAGCGATTTTTCTGTAATCAACTACACTGCAAATGAAACATCTTCTAACAAATACAAATCATTGACTTTAGCAGATGGTATTTGGTACTGGCGCGTAAAAACGAGTGATAGCTATGAGTGGGGCGATTGGAGTGGATATTATATTATCAAGATAGATACAAGTTTGCCAAGCTCAACTATCCAAACACCTTCGGCAGACCCCGCGTATTATAATACAACGGCAATTTGGCTCAATGGCACTTGTTCAGATACAGGTACCGTGCGGTCTGGTATAAACAGAACGGAAATAAAAATTGTTTGGAAGGATAATGGGACTGTCTATTTAGATTGGACTAACACAAATCTTGCTACCAATTACACGTGGTGGGATTATTCTTTTTTGCCCCCAAACGAGGCTAATTTTACTATCTGGATTAGAGCTGTAGATAACGCGAGTAATTATCAAATTGCGATAACTACAAATATTACTTACGACATCACGAAGCCTAGCGCTTTAATTGTGGGATTACCTAAATATTCAAATTCAGATTTTACGGTCTCATGGTCTGGCAGCGATGCACTTTCAGGATTGAAATATTATACTGTGCGGTATAGCGAGAACAATACTACCTCTTGGCTGGATTGGCCCGGGTTTGTAGAAACAGCTGCAACCTCCGGCTTGTGGCTAATTTCAAATACAACTGAAGGCTGTATAGTTTACTTTAAAGTCATCGTTTACGATAACGCACTTAACACTAATACTTCTACAACTTATACTATCAAAGATACAATCAAACCAATTTCGAATATATTGATTCCTGAAGAAGGGTATGCTACAAATGAATCGCCTATTGAAATAGAAGGTAACTGTTCAGATGAAAAATCAGGTATCAATAGAGTAGAGATAAAAATTACCTGGAAGGATAACGGCACAATTTACTTAGATTGGACAAGCACAAATCTTGCTGCTAATTATACTTGGTGGAGTTATATCTTTTACCCGCCAAGCGAAGCGAATTATACTATCCATATTAAGGCCGTAGATAATGCGACCAATCATCAGGTTAGGATAACGAGAAATATAACTTATGATGTTACAAACCCTAGTGCGTCAATTGTGCCTCTACCTAAGTATTCAAACTCAAATTTTACAGTTTCTTGGTCTGGGAGCGATGCACTCTCAGGCTTAAAATATTATACTATCCAAAACGCTACAACTCCAGGAGATTGGCAAGATTGGCTTGTGGGAGTAACTTATACATCTGCTGTTTGGGATATTTCAAAAATACCAGAAGGCTCTCTAATGTATTTCAGAGTCATCGTTTATGATCGCGCAAATAATGAAAATAGAAGCGCAACTTATACAACAAGAGACACCATTAAACCTTTATCCTATATATTAGTCCCGGAAGAGGGCTATGCTACAAATGCAACGCCTATTAAAATAGAAGGTAACTGTTCAGATGAAAAATCGGGTATAAACGTGGTTAAGATAAAAATCGTCTGGAAAGACAATAATACAACTTACAAAGACTGGATTGATACAAATCTTGCTACAAACTACACTTGGTGGGATTATCCTTTTTACCCACCGAATGAAGCGAATTATACAGTCTATATTCAAGCCATAGATAACGCAAGTAATTCCCAAGAGGGGATAAGTGTGAATATTACTTATGATAAAACACCGCCTCCTGCACCCGAGCCTCTTAACCCCTATCCTTCTGAGGTAACTGTTGAAGGCAACATTCCAATATTTAACTGGACGACTGTAAGTGATGAACTCTCTGGGCTGGCTTACTACAATATTCAGGTTTCTAATACAAGCACTTTCACGTACGTGGTATATGAAAAGAACACTACTACAAATACCTCTACGCCTGAAAGTAGTTTTTCAGATGGTACTTACTATTGGAAGGTAAAGTCTGTGGATAAGGCTGGTAACGCGAATTGGTCTGAGATTATCAAATTTTATATAGCCACAGGTGCGCCGACGATAAAGATATTCTATATAAATAACAACCAACCTTACACCAATTCCAACATTGTACAGCTTACTATAAATATTACACCAGAAGCTGGTGTGAGGTTCAAAATGAGGTTTAGTAATAATAAGATTAATTGGACCGTGCCGATAGATTATAAAGAAGACTACCCATGGGATCTTGCGGATCTTAACTATGGCGGAAATTCTATTGAGGGTAGTAAAAGAGTTTATATAGAATGCTGGAAAGTTGGAGGTATTAATATTTCTGCATCTTTCGACGAAATAATTCTAGATACGACGCCCCCCATAATTTACTATAATTACCCATCCGCAGGTTTAGCAACAAGTTGGTATAAAAGCAATCCTGGCGATGTTATCGACATTGATTTCGGCTGGGTAGCAAACTCGCCGCTCGATTATGCGCAGTATAGGATCGGTACGGGCGCTTGGAGAGACATATTCACCTCTGACAGGGCTTCAGACTATACTTCTAACTGGTTGATCGACTGGGATATTTTAGCGGAAGGTGAAAATCAAATTAGTCTTAGGGTCGCTGATTGTGCAGGCAATGTTTTAACACATAACTATACAGCAGGTAGCTCTGGGTTTTTGTTCAGAAAGGATACCAGAGCACCATCGACTCCAAGTCTTATTTTCCCGTCAAATAATACTACAATAACATATAACGAAATAACATTTATCTGGGAACCTGTCACAGATCCACTTCCAGGCTCAGGACTTGCTAAATATAAAATAGAGATTTACGATATAAATTTTCAGCTGAAGTGTGCGTATGATGTTTTTGCAAATTTTACAACTCAAAATCTAACAGACGGCATCTATTATTGGCGAGTTATAGCGGTAGATAATGCCAGTAACCTAGGCGCTTGGTCATTAACCCTCACTTTTACTATCGATACAGCCGCGCCGAAAAATCTAATTTTATTAATAAACGGGGGTATGAACGAAACTAGTACAGAAGATGTTTACCTGACAATCTATGCAGAAAATGCAGATATGATTAAAGTGTGGAATACCACTTATCCCGAGCCGAGCTTATGGATAAATTATACTACCTTCCTAGAGTGGCGATTAGCTCCAGAAATTCCTATAGGCAGTGCAGAAAACAGGACAGTTTTGCTGCGTTGCTTAAACAGCAAGACCTATAGAACTTCTGCAATTAGCGCAACTATACTTGTAAACAAGAAGCCGCCTTTGGTAAGTATTATAGAACCATCGCAAATCATCAATGTAACTCAATTTACAATTAATTGGGAAATAATCACAGAGCCACAACTTGTAGCGTGGTTTGAGTTATGGAACGAGTCCTCACAAGAATGGGATATTAAAGCAGAAAAAAGCACAACTTCTTTTACATTTTACAACCTAATTCCTGGCTACCATATACTTTCCATAAGAGCTATTAACGATGCTACCAAAGAGCATGGAGGTGCAGCCGCTATACTTATACTTGTAGATCTACTCCCGCCAACAAACCTAAATATAACGGTAAATGGCGGTGTGCTTTACACTAACTCGACAAGCGCCACTCTTGATCTCAATGCTGTAGAGGATTTCTCAGTGACAAAGTTCGTCTCAGGAATAGATAAATTTTACATCTCCAACAACGGTGCTTTGTGGCTCGAGTATAATTACACTAAGTTCCCAGCAACCTTAGGCTGGGATTTAATAAGGGATATTGAAGACGAAGACGGTAGCAAAACAGTTTATTTCAAAGTTAGGGACAAAGCAGGCAATTATGCGCTTACCACCGCTACAATATTCTTAGACAGGGAAAAGCCTACAAACCTTGACTTGAGCATGTTAGAACGTACAAATTCAACTTCGGTAAAGCTTACTTTGTCTGCACTCGATCCCGGATACCCAGTAGCTGGTTCTGGTATTTATAAAATGTGTTTTAGCGAAGACGGAATAAATTGGGGTGTTTGGATAAATGGAGATTGGGTAGCTAATGGGTGGATAAATTATTCTCAGTCATATACCTACAAGTTACAGCCAGGAAATACCCAAGATGGTACGAAAACTATTTATTTTAAAGTTAGAGATTATGCTGGGAATGAAAATTACGTGGCGGGACAAATGGTGCTGGACAGAGCCCCAAAGCTGCAGAGCCCGGATAACTATAGTATAATAAGCTCTAACACTACGCTATTAGTATGGGAAAGGAACACGACAGATTTCGGGATATATAGCTATATTGTAGAGTATGACGAGAGCATAGGTTTTGAGAGCCCTAAGAAATTTGAAGTGAATAATACTCAATTTCTAATTTCTAATTTGACACATAATACTACTTATTACTGGCGAGTAAAAATGATTAGAAACGGTGATGAAAGCTTTTGGTCTCAAGCATGGTGCTTTACAGTTAAACTTCCAGACCTTTGTATCGATACCGAAGATATTTCTTTCTATCCTGGAAGCATTGTAGCTATTGGTGCAGAAGTGATAATTAATGCTACTGTGCATAATATCGGAGAAAGTGACGCGGAAAACATTTTGGTAGAATTTTATCAGTACTATCCTGGAACTCCTAAATCAATGCTTCTTGGGAGTCGGACTATAGGGCTTGTTAAAAAAGGAGGAAAATCACAACTCTCTATAACTTATAGATTCTCAGTAGTTGAGGAATTTGGTGTTTACGTACGCGTAGACCCCTATAATACCCTATCCGAGATAAGAAAAGATAATAATCTTGCATATAATATTTTAAAGGTTGTAAGTTTTCCAGATGTCTTACCCTTAAGTATTGGTCTATCAGTAGATGGAGTAATCGAACCTTCTTATATATTCGAAGATGATAATGTCACAATAATTGCTAAAATAAAGAACCAAGGTGGCGATATCGTAACCTCCTTTTGGGTAGAGTTCTGGATAGGTAACTTTGAAGATGGAATTTTCAATGGGACATTAATTGGAAAAAGAGAAGTCCAAAGCATAACAGGGGGACAAATAATTGATGATATCTCTATGTGTTGGGTTGCAGGAGTTGATAACTATACGATAAGGGTTTTTTTAAATACCACCTTGGTTTTCAAAGAAAAAACTGAGAATAACGAGCTATTTAGAAATATTACGGTATATTATAAAACGGCCCTTATGTTACAGCCGTTAGAAAGTTTGCTTGCAACAGAGGCTGAGGGTGAAGTATCCTATACGATAATTATAGAGAATATCGGGTTGATTGAAGATACTTATAACCTTGAAATTGAAGACTTACCATCGGATTGGAGCTACTCTATAATTTACCAACGCGAAGAAATAGACAATATTACACTTGATGTCGGAGAAAGTTTGCAAATAGACTTGATAATTAAAACTAGTAAGCAACCTACAGGAGATACGAGTTTTAAATTTGTAGCTAAATCTAGAAAAGACCCACGGGCTGTTTACAAAGCAGAACTAACCACGAGGGTAATAACACCGCCTCCGCCATTCCCCTGGTATTTAGTTATATTTGGAATTATTGCAACCATAATAGCTTGCATGTTGCCGGCAGTTGTTTTAAAAGTTATAAGAAAAACTGCTAAAATCGATGAAATTTTCTTACTATATGAGGACGGTAGGCTTATCAAACATTTCACGAGGAGGTTAAGACCTTATCGAGATGAGGATATTTTGGCTGGGATGCTTACCGCGGTAAGCGGTTTCGTAAAAGATGTTTTCAAAGGAGAACCCGGAATGCTTGAAGAGATGAAGTTTGGTGAGCTGAAGTTTATAATAGGTGGCGGGAAATACATAATTATTGCAGCTGTGCTCGTTGGCAAGAGAGGTGTAGAGCTTGTAAAAAGGGAAATTACAAAAGTAATAGCTGAAATCGAGCGCAAGTACGAACAAGTATTAGTGGATTGGGATGGAGACTTAGCTAAAGTTATACCTGTGAGTAAAGAGGTTGAAAAGTTGCTGAGATAACATTCTTCGGTGCTTGTCCCACAAATACTATATATGAGCATTGACAAAGTATACCCTGGTGAGGTGTAGGATGATAGTTTCAGGAAGAGCACGGAGAGAGAAAGCTACCTTAGCGGAAGTATTAGCTTGCATGTCATCCGAGAATAAGAAAATATATGTAGAGCTACTGTCATATGTTATAACTATCGCGTTTTGAATATATAAACCCACCAACGACAAGCTCAAAGTTAGTTTTTTAAGCCCATCCTACATTTAGATTATTATGTTAGAGGGGAATGGGGCGGCTAAGAATAGCCGCAAGAG
>JASEFT010000062.1 GCA_030018475.1 Candidatus Thermoplasmatota archaeon | reverse complement strand
CTGGTTTGTCTCTGTTCGGTTCTTTAAAACCTTCTTCAATGCGTTCAATCCGTTCCTTGTAGTCCTTATCCAAATCTCCATACCACTTGTTCTCCTCTCCCCGACAGGTTTTTAATCTCCTAATTATATCTTCATTGCCGGGGTTCATTTCCCATCACCGGGAAAGGTGTCTGTTTAGGTAAAAGAAAACCTAACGGATACCAAGCCCTACTTTTAGAGAAATCAATTATGTTTTTATACGAGAAAAGTCAATCTGTATCTCCCGATCTGCAATAAGCTAGCCTTTCTTAGCGCTTTTCCTATACTCGATCATTCTGTCTAATACGCCGCCTATACCGAATCTAAAACGCTCTTCAAGTATCAGCAGTGTTATAATTCCTGCGGCGAGCATACAAAAATATCCGTAGCTAGGCCCCCATCCTCCAAGCCCGCCTGAAAGCGCTACTTGAAAAGTCTCAATACCAACGTGTTGGGTTATGTAGATATTGCTACCGTTTGCTACCTCGCTAGCATCTGTTGCAACTGCGCTAGGATAGTAGATATAGAAATATGCAGCAGGAGCAAGTATTATTAAGAACGCAATAAGCTCTACTCCAATACTCCATCTATTACCAATATATTTGAGCTTTACTAAATAACTGCATATTAACGATATCAGCCAGGCAGCTAATGCAAGTACCATTAGTATGAAAGTGTTATTCCACACGTTTACTGTGTTAGGAATGCTGGGTTTTACATCATCATAGCTATATGTATGTATTTGCAATGTAACATTACGAGAGACAACTTTATGAGACAGCAGATACCAAGTTGCTTCTACAGAGGTATTGCCACGAGAAGCTTTGTCATAGTACCAAGGCAGTAACAGCGAAATTATAATAAGTGCAAGCACTACAACTCTAAGAGCCATTAATATATCTATAATTTTTGTCTTCTTTGGTTTAGAGCCTTTAGCTTTTTTCGCCATCTGCTACTTACTATGCATTCTAAAATCAAGTATTTTTCTATGCTCTAGAAGGCTGAATTTTTTCGGTACTTCCAGCTGCGCTCAATAAACTTTGTAGCGCCAGATGATAATCTTCATAACTACTCGCTGAAATTAAATTATCTACGTAATGCTTTAGAAACGCAGCTAGTTCTTTCTCTACTTTAGAGTAGCGCCACTCTATATTTTTAGCATATTCCGGAGCAACTGCAAGTAAAAAAGCATATGCTACAGAGTTAACTTTAAAATCTTTTCTTTTACTTTCGCTATCAATAAATTTCAATATTTTATCAACACCTTTAAGCTTATACATTTTAGCAGCACTATCTGCGAATTGCGCAAGCTCAGGGAGAGCGGTATAGTTAGGAAGACTCGCTAACAGCTCCTTCTCTTTAGCCCTTCTATGCGCAATTCTCAGTAAATTTCTAGGTGATAAATGCTCTTGCCATAGTTCTTCCGCTGCCTCTTTGTCTTGTGCTGCTGCTTCAAGTGCATATTTACCTGCTTGAGACCAGTATTTAGTAAGAAACTCGTGCAGAGATAGCTCGTTTAAGAGCACAGGGCCGCGAAGATTATTTATCATCGCCTCAACCCCTCTACGCTCCTCCGACGAAGGATTTAGTGCGTTAACAAAAGAAATTGTGTCAGTGCCGTAGCAGTTATCAGCAGCAATAAATAATCTTTGCTGGAGCTTTGAGAGCGCGCTCTTCACTCGCTCTGTATAGCTACGTAGTAATGTATAGTCTGTGAGCTTAGCATCGAAATAATCTTGAATAATATCTTCATCTTCAGCAGCTGTTTCGCGAATAACGCACTTAGCGCATTTACTAACGCACTTAGGCTGATAGAGCAATCTAATATTAAAATCGTCATTTGCATTTTTAGCACTGATATATTGTGCAATAACTGCAAAAGTATTTTTCTGAGCGCTTACGCAGCGTTCGCATATCGTTAGAGTTACGTCTGCTGACTTCAAAGTAATTGCCAAACCTGTTTCGCTACTGAGAGTAATTAGATGACTGCAGGCATATTTGTTATCAGATACTTGTTTTAAGCCTAATTCAGAGCAAGCTTGGTTTACAAGCTCTTTAGGAATTCCAGGCACTTTACCTGTACATACCAGCCCACTAGCACATGAATAAACATGTAATTTCTTTCTAGCAGCAATTTCAGCTATAGCCAGTAACCTTAATTTCTGATCGTCATAGTACTGTACTCCGATCAGCTCTTCGGCACGCGCTTTACCTCTTATATAATAAGGTATTGTATCTGTGCCAAAGCGTGCTGTTGCAAGATAATGTAGCTTTTCTGCGTTAGCAACAAGTATGGAGCATGCGTAAGCCCTCGCTAATCGCTTGCCGTGATTAACAAACCAGCTGAGTTTTATATTGTTATCTCTGTGTTTATATACTTTTTCGAGCTGCAATTTTAATTTTTCAAAACCGCATTTTCTACATTTGCCAAAACACTTTGGAATTATCAAACTTGGCTCTTCTTTTAACTTTTTCGCTCTCGCTATGATATTTACCTCTTGCACTCGAGGTGCAGTTTTCATTATGTCTTTCTTTACTACTACATCCTATAAATATCTATCGTAAGTCGTATAAATGAGCACACCGTAATGTTTATAACTTCTCGTATGGATATAGCCAATGAGGTTGAAGAAAGAACGTGATTGCGCTCGCAATAGCCACTCCTGAAAATGCTAAGAAAGCAGAAAAAGTTAAAAAGCCTAAATTTAGAGTGAAAAGCGTTGTTGGCAAAGAGGCTTACGCAGAAGAAGGCGCTGAAAGAATAGGTACTGTAGTAAGAGAAGTTTTATCAGCGGACGGCAAAGTAATAGGGTACGAGGTTGTAGATGAAGAGAGCAAAACCTCTACTTACCTGCCTGAAGAGCAGGTAATGGTCACCAAAAGAGGGCTGATAGTGCAACCTTTGTGGTACACTGAAGCGTTGAAATTCATCCGCAAGCTAGAACTTCAAGAATCTGTCATGCCTGAGGTTAGAGAGTTAGTTAGTGCACCGTTAGAAACTGCTCGAGAGACGCTTTCTAAAATTGATCCTGGTCTTATAGCTCTTGTAGAAGAGGCTAATAAATTCAAAGAATCTATAGAAGCCAAGTTCAGCCAGCTCGAAGCTGAAGCTGGAAAAGTTCGTGAAGAGATAATAAAAGCTGCCTCTGAGCATCTTATTGATAAAGTGCAGCGTAAAGAATTTACTGAAAAAATGCTGGCTTTAAGGAGGCGCGCTCAGTTGCTCGATAGCTCTATCAAAAAGTGCCAAGAGTTGAGTTTAAGACTTGAAGCTTCGCCTTTCGTACTGAAAACCCCGCCGACGGTACCCTCAGCTGTACCGAGCGGTAAAATATCATGCCCTTATATGGATACATGCCCTATCCTTAAAAAGGGCGCACCGCCAGCTGCAGCTGAGGTAGCCAAACCGTTCAGAGTAGTAAAAATGGCTGAAATGAAGAAGAAGCTTGAGTTAGAGGCGAAAAAGGTAGAAGAGGATATGAGGAAGAGACTAATCGCAGAGTTCGGCATAAAGCCTGAAGTGCTTGAGAAATTAGAAGCCAAGCCAAAAGAAGAGCTTCCTGAGAAGAAGGCTAGGAAAGGGCTCTTGGCAAAATTAAGAGCTGCAGAAAAGGAGGAGAAGGCATAGTGCCCCTTTGCGAAATATGCGGTAATCCTAAAAGTAGCACTGACATTTGTGAAATCTGCGGTACGAGAGTGGCTGTAGCAAGAGCTGAAAATTTAGAGAAGTTAAAGTTATTTGATAAAAGAGCAGCGTTACGAAAGAAGATTTTGAGATTTATTGCTACCGGCGCACTCGTCAAAATAGGTATCCTTGTAGCACTTGCAGGTGTAATAATAGCAGTAGCAGCAGCACTGCTCTTTATAATGTTCCATCAAGCTATTCTATTACCGCCTTGAAAATTGCAGACGTTAGTTATTATATACTCAAAACAGTAATAAACTGGTAATACGAAAATGGAGAGCGAAAAAAACAAGTTCGAACGCAGCTAGGGAAAAAGTAGTCGTTGATTTCGAAGCAGTTTTAAACGATTTTAGAGGCGCTTTAGAAAAGGTAGATGAGATAATAGAAAAAGGCAAAAGAATAAGGCAGCGTATAGGGGAATTTGAGATTAGAGAAAAAAGATTGATAGAAAAGGAGAGGGAGTTAAACGCAAAAGAAGAAACGCTAAAGGAAAGGGGTAAAGAGTTAGAAGCTAAAGAAAAGAGCTTAGAGCAGAGGGAGAGGGTTATAGCAGAAGAGTCTGAAAAAATAAAGAAAGACAAAGAGCTCCTTGGAGTAAGAGAATATACTATTTCAGAAAAAGAAAATGAACTTGCAAATATTGAAGGGAGACTAAAAAAAGCTGAAGAAGTTAGAGCCAGAGAATTGAGTTTAAAATCGAATAGCGAGAGCTTAGCTAGACGTGAGCAAGCTATTAAGGAAAGCGAGCAAGCGCTACTTCTAGAGAAAGAGAATCTATCGAAAGAGCGAGAAAAGTTAAGAAACCTTAGAATGGAGCTTGCGCAGCGAGAAGAAAAGCGAATTAAATTGGAAGAAGAGCTTATAGAGAGGGAGCGCGAACTGCTAGAGCGCGAGAGAGCGCTAGCTTGACGAAGCTTTTCAAGCATCTTTTCAAAATCTATGATATAACTGAGCTGGGTAAGTTTTGCAACTCCATAAGTGATGAAAAATATTATCATTGTCTGAATGTAAAATAGGTCTGGTAAAAATAGATAGCAGCAAATTCAATGAGCTTTGGAAAAGGCGAAAAATTTTCAAGTTTGATAATGTAAAATTTTTTGTAATAGGCAAAGAAGATTTGCTCAAGATAAAAAGGCGCTCGAAAAGAGGTAAAGACCAAATAGACGTTTCCGAGCTAGAGAAAAGAGCGTAACGGCGGACAAGCATCTAAAGTCCGAGCAGATAGGCGAAGTGCCGTAATATTCAGAACTTCAAAGTCTTCAATGTTTCTTTTACATGTTTGAGAAACTTACCAAGCAATTTTTCATTTAACACTTCTTGTTTTATAAATATCGCCCTGTCGTCGGCTGTGATCTCAATTGTCGTTTCCTACTTTAAAGTCCTAACTCTTTCAGCTTCTCTTTTGTCGGTATTCCTTCTTTATCCCACCCTCTCGCTTCGTAATAATCGTCAAGCATTTTATCAAGCTCTTCTTTTTTAATGTAAGAGCCTTTACTTTTGCCTTCAAGTATCGGTGTAAATATGCGTTTTGGTAAAGTGTCATCTTTCCTTGTTAAGCCTTCTCTTAAATTGAATAATCTTTTGATATTGTTTATTCTTTCTCCTACTTTCAAAAGCTCATCATTACTAAATTTCAAACCTGTTACTGCTTCTATAAACTGAGGTATCTCTTCCAAAAAGAATATATGGCGCGAGAATTTGCACAAGCCAACAGCATCGTACAGAGACATTAAATCCTCTGTTATCTTTACAGATTCTCCTTTCTTATCAGTTGAAAATCTGTCGATATCTTTAAACTTCCACCATTTGCCTGTTAACTCAACGCCGTAGAAGCCTGAGCGCAAATGGCACGCTCCGCGCGGCGAAGTAGCGAAGCCTAAGCCCATGCCTTTCAAGCCTCGAACATCGTAAGCTGGAGGCTCTAAGCCTTTAACGTGAAGTGCGTAGCTCTCAGCATTCTTGCCGATTTTCTGAGCTGCAATTCTTACACCTTCTGCAAGTACATTACCAATGCTTTCGCGGTTTGCAATTTTCTCTATTATAGTAAGAATAGCTTCGTGATTATCGAAAGTCAGTTTTAAGCCTGCTTCTTTTTCACTAATAATACCTTTCTCAAAAAGTTCCATAGCAAAGCCTATAACTACACCGCATGAAATTGTATCAATGCCATATAGATCGCAGAGCTCATTTGCTTTCGCAAGTACTTCTATATCATCGTTGCCGCACTGACTGCCAAGTGCATATTGCGTCTCATATTCAGGGCCGTCAACCACAGTTCCTTTATATTTACCCTCTTCTATAACAAATAATTTACCGCATGGTTTTATACATGAAAAGCATGCTTTGTTTTTTTTGGAATACTTCGGTGCCCAGTAATACGGAGAAATTGTTTTGCTTCCTTCAAATATTGACGCTTGCCAATTTCTTGTAGGTAAAGTACCGCGCTCATTATTAACCCATTCTAAGAACTCGCCAGTGCCGTAAAGAGTGTCTTCTTTATAAGAAGGATGCTCCAGAATCTTTTTCAAAAATATCTCAGCTAATGATTTTAGTTTGTCTGGCTCTGCAATTTCCAAGCCTTTAGTCCCTCTCACAGCAATTGCCTTTAGGTTCTTACTCCCCATTACTGCGCCCATACCAGTTCTTCCTGCCTGGCGCTCTTCGCAGCAAACGCAAGCAAACTTAACCAGATTTTCACCGCCAATACCAATGCAGGCAACTGTAGCTTTAGGATCAGCTTCTTTCTTTATCAGCTCAGCAGTTTCTCTTGTATCCTTACCCCAGACATGCTCCGCGTTTTTTATTTCTATATTATCATCGTTGATCCACAAGTAGCACGGCTTTTCAGATTTGCCTTTGATTATCAAGCTATCATAACATGCATATTTTAGTTCGTAGCCAAAAGCGCCGAGCATTGACTGCGCAAATGCATTTGTTAAAGGCGATTTAGAATAGAAGCCTGTCTTACCTGCAGTAGGAACAGGTGTGCCTGTAAATAAGCCTGGCGAAATTACGAGAATATTTTCTAGCGAGAGCGCTTGTGTTTCTGGCTTGAAATTTTCATATAATAATTTTACTCCGAAGCCATCGCCACCAAGATATTTTTCGATGAACTCTTTTTTGGTTTCTTCTGTAGAGATTTTGCTAGTAGTCAAATCGACTTTGAGTATTTTACCGCCGTAGCCGTACATTTTCATCTTTCATTCCTCCAAATATCTTAGATCTTCTCTATTCTGAGCTCTGCCTAGCCTCTTTAGTGTAGCGATGTGAAGAGCCTTAGGAATTATATATAACTCAACACCTTTAAATTCAACTATAGTTTTGTTTTCCCATGCATGCTCAAAATCTTTGAGTTCCATATCTGCAAGCATGTCTATTTCCCAATCATTTGTAAAAGATGTGCCACCCACACCAAGAATCTCAGTTATATCGTCAATCTCAGGTCTTAATCCTAATTCTTTTAGAGCGGTAATTACTTTTTTTAAATTACCCATAGTGGGCATAACAGTTATATCTATGTCAGCAGTGGTTCTTGGCACTCCATATAAGATACTTGCTAAACCACCAACTATAAGATATTTAACCTGCCTCTTATTCAATTTTTTAAATATCGTCTCTAATTCTAACAATCTTAGCACCTTTTCTGAGCATTTCTATTTGATTTGCAATCTCTAACCTTTTTTCAGGTGCAAGTTTTTTGAACCATTTTGCAAGTTTCTTTTTACTATGCCAGCTTTGGTTGCTAACTTTTACCATTTTTTCACCTTATCACACCTTCTTTACCACACGATGGGCATTTAACCTTGAACGGTTTTTCTTTTTTCTCTACTGTAAATGTTGATTTGCACTGGGGGCAGCGGATGGTAAGTGTAGGTATTTGAGGAGGGATTAGTTCTGGTTTTGGCGGTATTTCGGGTTTGGGGATGGCGGCTCTTCTTCTCAAAAGGAATACTGCTATGATTATTCCGGCAGCAACTGCAACTCCTATCCCAAGAAGGTAAAACATGTTAAAGCCCCTAGGCAGCTTACTTATTTCTATTCCCTCTTGATAAGGCTTTATGAGCCAAGGATCGTAGAGTACATTACCGCTTACCTTGTCGCCGCTTCCGGATCCCACACCGCTTGGCCCATCTGCAGAGCCCCACCAGTTGTAGGTTGCATTGACTTCATCTACTAACCCCAGTAGTGGGATATGGT
>JASEFT010000061.1:4149-7976 GCA_030018475.1 Candidatus Thermoplasmatota archaeon | reverse complement strand
GGGTGAAGCGCCCCCTCAGCTTATAAAAACGTTGCAAATGTTGCTTTACTTTACATTTCGATTAACTATTTATACACAAAAATCTATTATCGAACGTTATGAGATTGCACTCTTTAGGCTTAGCGCTCAGTATTATTGCGGTTTTAGTTATTGCAGGAGTTGCAATTTCTATGAACAACACAAAGAGCGATATTAGGCAAGCGCTTAATGTAACTATAACTTCGCCTTCTTCAGGAGAAGTTTTTCAAGGCAATGCCCCTTGTAGTATAAAGTATGCGATAATAGGCGGAGCACCTGACTATACAGTCAAACTTTACTATACTGTAAATCAAACTTTCATTTTTATAAACTATTGTAATACAAGTGTAGAAGGAGCACAACAATATAACTGGATAACGCCTCTACTCACCAATCTAACTGTCAGAATAAAAATAGATGTTAACACAACTTCAGAAGAAGCCTATAACTTAAGCGGGGAGTTCGAAATAGATTCTACGCCGCCGAGCAAACCCAAACCAGAACTACCTGCACATGACAGTATTGCAGTAGAAGGCTATCCAAGAGCTCGCGAAATAAAATTGAAGTGGAGTGCTTCCGGCGATGACGGGGATATCGGGAAAGCTAGCTATTATCATGCGAGATGCTACGATAACCCTATAAATGAGACTAACTGGGATGATATACCTCAGTACTGGCGTATTAATTACTCAGCAGTTGCTTACCCTGGGGGCTACGAATCTTGTATATTTAAGAATTTAGAGCCAGATAAAATATACTATTTTGCAGTTAAAGCTTACGATAATGTTGGGCTTTCATCCGGGCTCTCAACTTGTATTAGTATTAGAACATTGAAATATGAGGCTTGGCCTGATAGTATTACAGGGGCTGGCGTGCAATGGGACCCTGTAAATAAAACACTGTATTTCATCGATTCCAGAACTGTAACATATACAGAAGTATTGATGAAAGGCAACTTACGAGTTGTTAATAATGCAGAACTTAAATTCAATAAAGTTTTGTTTGTTATGGATTGCTTTGAAGATTGGGAATATCGTATTGAAGTTGCGCCTGGAGGGCTTGTAGGCTATCTAGAAGGCGGGAAGTTTTTATTAGAATACTCAAATATCTCAACAAATGTAGCTATAATGCCAGACGGAACAGAGCGATGGCATCCTTATCTTTTTGTTGCTTACAGAAACGCAAGGTTTTGGATGCTCTATAGTAGCATGCGTCACTGCGGCAGCAAGCCAGAAGATATTAAGAATATAAAGTTAAGCGCTGTTCAGATAGATGCTGAGGTAGATGTAGAGCTCGGCATAGAGATAAGGTCGAGCGATGTTTTTATTGAGAATTCAATCATAACTCAAAACTGGGGCGTTTTTATACGTCCATCTCTTCCAATGCAAGCGTCACCAGGTATTAGAAATAACATAATAAGCCATAATCGATACGGTATAGTTATCAAGCCAAGAATAGACATTACAGAACAATGGCCTATTAATTTGATAGTCAATAATTTTACTAACAATGGCATAGGACTCTATTCAGATAACGCGAGGGTTGGATTAGAAGGTTGTCTGTTTATAAACAATTTCTATGGGACGATTTATAACAATACGCCCTTGGACTATCCTCACAACGTCTCAGGCGTAATTTATCGTTCAATATTTACCTTTAACAAATATGCAATTGCTGCAAGGAACTCTTCTTTAAAAGCTATTTCTACAATATTTATCAACAATACTCACATAAACAATACTGACTTTGAGGCTAGTAACTTCCACAGTACAGTTCATTTAGAAGATTCTTATGCAGAATTTAAGCAATGCAAATTTGCAAATAACACGTACTTAGAGCTAAAATTGATAAATATCAGCGATCCTTTAATTTCAACTATTTACTGCAAGGGCAGTACACTCAACATCGCGAATTGCAGTTTCTATAGTAATAACGGAATAGATTTTGATAAAGCTGATATATGGAATTACGTAGCGCCCGGCAACCCAATCTCAACGCTGCTTGAGGGGCTAACGAGCACTATTCATTACGAGCTCTCTAATATAACAATCGACAGCTCAAACTTTACCGACAACGGCTATCCCTTTTCTGCTAATGAATCGTTCTACAATCTGAACTTTGCAGGTCATCTGAACTTTACAGGTTATACAGAAAGGATACCTATAAAAGAGAGAGTTTCAGGTCTTGCGCCTGTGTTGGATATAGAAGCCTCTAAGCTCGGCATGCCTATCCATTATTCTATGATTAGCGGCTACGGGTACTCGCCAATATCGACTTTCTTAAACATTACTAGCAACAAATTTTATGGAAATCTTCAAGGTATTTTTAGTTTCGGCCCAGCGATTACTCTTAAGGGCAACAATATAACATTTACACCTTGGGAGGGGCATTTAGGTAGCGTTAGTTATCCGCCAGTACCTTCTCATTATGAAGGCACAATCAACTACTTTTTGATATGCGGTAACAGTCCTTTGACAGTGCAGTACAATAATATTTCTGAGTACTGTATTGGAATAATGTGGTTATTTGCAGAAGCTAACTTCACAGGCAATAATTTCACTCATAACTATTTCGCTACTGTAGCGCTCGGTACTGCAGAAATACCTGATGTAATCACAGTTGGACTTAGAACGCTTAGCAGAGAGTTTAAAATAGCACTGCCCCCTGTTATTTCTAAATTGCTAGATACTTTAGAAAAGGTAAATGTAGTTGCTGGATTTGTAAATAACAACTACACTAACAACTTATGCTCGCTTGTTACGCTCGGTGGCTACCAAATAACGCTGCAATATAATTATTTTGATGGTATGGAAGGCACGCAATGGTTCCTCACTTTTATTCAAACTTTCTTCATCTATTCTAATGTCACTATCTCAAACTGCACATTTGCAGAGCACGGTGGTGTAGAAGGTCCAGGATTCGGATATCAGATATATGCGGGGAGTTCAACTCTTCATGTGTCGGACTCGTTTATAGGCGATACCTTGTTGGGTCTGCTTGGATACTACTGTCAAATGCAGATTTACAATACTACTCTGAAGTCTCTATGGGCTTTGGTTGTTATTGGAAAAGCAGCTTCAGCAGAAGTTAGAAATTCTGATCTATACGGGGGCAGCTACAATGATATGGGGGCTGCTTGCGAAGCATCGGGGGGTGCGACTTTGAATCTTTCAAATGTGAATATTTTAGCTGGCGATGACGGTGTGTGGCTAGGTATAGGCGCTACTCTAAATATTCAATATTCTAAAATAGCCAACACCTTTGACGGTATAGAGTCAGAGCAAGTTAGCGAGAGTACAGTAAGTATATCTTCTACTAGTATATTTGATATTCCTGGTACTGGCATTAAGGTGTACGACGCCAATGTAGATATTACTGAAAGTGTTTTTGGAGAATGCGCTGCAGGTATTAACTACCAGTCCACATCAGCTGGAAAAGGGCTAAATTTAAGAGACAGCGAATTTAAGGAAATACCAGGAACTGTTGTGCTTGTTTCAGGAACAGCTGCGAATTATGCAAGAATAGCTATTGAAAACAATACATTTTCAAACTGCGGCGAGTGTATCGTACCCACGTATGTCACAGGTAAAATAATGTATAACGAAATCTCCGCATCCACGCTAGGAGCGCGTATTGAGAACTCTGAACTTGAAGTTACTAATAACCATTTTGTGAGTGTCTCTACAGGGGCTTGGGCAAGGTTTTTAAATTCGAAAACTCGTATTTACAATAATACCTTCTATACTTGCTCAATAGGTATAGAAACTGAGGATTCTTCCTGCATTGTTACAGAAAATAAAATTTACAAT
>JASEFT010000061.1:0-4053 GCA_030018475.1 Candidatus Thermoplasmatota archaeon | reverse complement strand
AATTCTTTTAGAGGGCTGTGGCTGAAGGGCGGCGCTCCTAAAATAGCAAACAATACAATATCTTATTCTTTATTCGGTATATATATAGCTGAGTGGAGCGGTACTGAACCTAGAGTTGTGGACAATATCCTAATAAATAATTATTGCGGTCTGCATGTAGAAAAACTAGTGAAAGGATTGTACACTAGAAACAACATTATAAGTTTCAATTGCTACGGTATCAGAATCAACCGCTCTTCGCCTAGTATTACTTTAGAACTGCAAGGTGATATGATATTTAACAATTCTGAGTATGGTATTCACATGATGGCTGTGCAAGCGTATATCGAGCCGTTGCAGAAAATCACAGCTACGAACTTAACTATTTGTAACAACCCTGTGGGTATTGCTCTACGAGCATGCGAGCCTACTTTTAGCAATAGTAGTATTACGAACAACACTTACGATGCACTACTCTCGGAGAGCGCAACACTAAAATTCATTAATACGAGTATCGGCTGTGTGAACATTACAGATACCACTAGCAAACTCGAAGTCTATGTTTATTTAACTGCTTCAGTGAAATGGCAGACAGGCGCTGGTGTAGAGAATGCTACTGTGGCTATCTATGATAAATACGATGTAGAAGTTTTTAGAGGGCTTACTGACAGAAATGGTGTTTGTACTGCAGAACTACTTACAAATTACATTAACCACTCCGCGGATCGAGGTTATTCACCTTATACTATAAATGCAAGTATCTCAGTGATATTCAGTAAGACTGAGTTGGTTATAGCTAAAACGAAACTTCTGACAGTTTGGACTGCAGCAGGCTCTAGAGAAGTTAAATACGTAGCAACGTTTATGGAACGATGCGAGCTAATTTTATATGACTTAACTCTGCCAACAATCTCAGTAGAGCCTCCGCTGTTTGCAATCACAAACAGCGCTACCCTTAAAATTTCAGGAACTGCTTGGGATAATATGGGATTATATAACTGGACAGTAGACAAAGGCGCGAGCGCTTTTTGGGTAAGGGTGAACAAAGGTGCATGGAACGCTCTAAAGCCAGATTGTAGAATGCTAAAATTTGAGGTTGTTGGCGGCAGGATTATAAATTCCACTATAGAATGGTCCGGAATTGTGAATTTAGTAAAAGGCGAAAACTGGATTGAGCTGAGAGTTGCAGATGAAACTTACGATTTGATAAATGGTACAGGCAATACCGCTATCGCTAATCTATCTGCTATTATGGGCATGCCTATAACCTTAGATACCACTCCGCCTGTAATTACTGAGATTATTGTTGAGTACTCGAGCTACAACAAAACTTACAATTTAACAAATGCCTCAGCAGAATTTATAAACAGTACTCTGGTAAACCTCAAGCTCTCAATAAAAGGTGAGAATTCAGAAAATGTAACTATCTGGGTCAATCTAGATAACTATTTAATCAGGCTCAACTCAACGGGCGAAGCATGGCTTAAAACAGATAATATAACTTTAACTTTGGGCTATAACGCAATAACTATAATAGTAAGCGATGAACTCGGTAATAGGTTCAGTTATTCAATCAAGCTTCTTGTAGCAGACCAGCTTGCGCCTGCCTCTCTAATAACCTATCCTTTTAAAGACCATGTTAACTCAATCTTAGAAGTTGCAGGCTTTGCGCAAGACGATATTTCAGGTGTTGCTACAGTCTATATTAGGATTTACAACAAGAGCGGCAATACCAACTGGTGGAAGGACAAGTGGATTACTAAAGAAAGCTGGCTCGAAGTTGAGCTTAAAGGCGAGCGCTACGAAAAATGGTCTTTAAATACTGCCGGAGTTAAATGGCTAGATGGATGCGAGTATTGGATTTACACAAAAGCGTCAGACCGAGCAAACAATACTGAAAAGGAGCATTACAAAATATTCACTTACGATACTACCAAGCCTTTCATTGATATTCCAATTCAAGATGGTTATAGAACAGCTGAAAATTATTTGAAAATTTCAGGTAGAACTGAGTCCGGCGCAAGTATTGTGGTAAACGGTATGAGTGTAGCAGTAGACGAGTTGGGTAGCTTCAGTTTAGAACTCAAGCTTGGCGAAGGCTCTAATATTATTACGATAGTTGCTTGCGATACCGCCGGCAATATTAACGAGCTTACAATCACAATTGAAAAATATACTGAAGTGCCTCTTATAACGCCAGCTTTGATAATGCTCATCTGGATAGTGGCAGGCACTCTACTAGCAGGAATTATAGCTGTGATAATTGCCACTAGCGTAAAGATCAAGCCTAGAATTAAGGCTCCCAAAGCCAAATTACCTACAGTGCCGGCAGTACCTAAGGAAGAGCAGCCTGTACCGGAAAGGCGCTATTTTTAGTTAGTCGCGTAAGTGGTGCTGAAAAGATAAGTTTCCTTGCCTCTGCGCACCATTTTAAGCGCATTAAGAGCAGTTAAAATTTTCACGTTGTAACTTAATGATTGCTGAGTTAAGTTGCCAAGCAACTCTAAAAGCTGTTTCTGAGTTATACCTTGATGCGAAGTCACAAGCTCTAAAATTGTGTTCTGCAATTTACTAAGTCCATTCTTGCGCTCTAAATTAACGTCTGCAAGATAGAAGCATCTGAGGTGCCCTTCTTTTCTTGATTTAATGTATTCTTCGCGCTCGAGAGTAGCAAGATGATATGCTAAAGTACTGTTGTTAAGCCCTAACGCAGTTTTTATCATACTGTAATGAGCGCCTGGATGCGAATGTAAATATTGGTAAATTCTGCCTCTCGTGAACTGGTCTAAGAGCTTTTCACGCTTTAATTTAACGTAAAGAGGCGAAATCATCGTATAAAACTTATACTTATCTAATGCAAATGCAAGAAGCGCCAATAATGAGACAGCGCATGCAATTCCAGCAGCGCTGTTGACAATATTTGAAGTTGTAGGTGCTATATTTGAAACGCTATGCTCGTTAGCTGATACTACATTCACCCTAACTGTATAATAGTTATTAGTTTCATCAAGTTCTTCAATTGCATCGTTAGAATCGGCATAGAAACTCAGTAAATGCTCGCCGTACTTAGCTTGCCAGTAGAACATAATATTACTCTCAGAACTTACTACTTTATTTAAGTTGCTAGATCTTTGAGCACCTTTTATAAACGATGTTTCTTTACTATCTACGCATTCACTATCTACGTAAAAACTAGTAACTATATTATTAGCGCTCCCAGTACCTAAATTCTCTAATTTAATATTTATTACAACAACTTCATTTTCTTTTAACTCTTCAGTAACTTTTACCTCAGTGATCGCAATATCTGGCTTTAGCTGAGTGACTATTTGGCTCTGAAGCTTGTCTTGCACTTCATCTAAAGTAATAGCGGTAGGTAGTGAAGCGATAGTTTGAGGAGTTAGATCATTCACTTCTTTTGCAGAAGCTTTTGAAGAAATTATTAGCATTAAGACTAAAGCAAATACTAAAATGCCTAACGCTAGTAATAGAGCGCGTGCGCGCATTTTGCTTACCCTTAGTATGTTAATTTATAGCAAGCCCTATATATAGATTATGGTAACTTTTTTGTTTGTCCGCAGTTACAGACTATAGTCATACAAAAATTGCACCAAAAATACTATATATTCAGATGTACATTAATGTTCAATTGGAGGATGCGGAAAATGACAAAAGGAAAAGAAAAGTTCTTAGCTAGTTTTATAGCACTATTGTTTCTGCTGCCGGTAGGAGCGATAACAGCAGATACATTTGGAAGTAAAGTTGAAAGTGTAGCTCAAGAGCCAAGCTACGATTTCAGTATATGTTTGAAAGGAAAGTTTGACCCTCTCAAAGAAGCGCCTAATATACCGAGTGATTTGAAGCTCAGCAGCTCTAACGGCTACTATCTCCTGCAAGTTAAAGGTCCTGTACTGCAGGAGTGGCAGGATGAGCTGAAGAGCATCGGCGTGATAAATTATGGATATGTATCTAATTTTGCATATATAGTCTGGATGAACGATGACGTTAAAGCGAAGGCTGAAAAACTGCCTTTTGTAAGATGGATTGGAAACTTTGAGCCTGGCTATAAGATAG
>JASEFT010000060.1 GCA_030018475.1 Candidatus Thermoplasmatota archaeon | reverse complement strand
TCAAGTAAAGGAATAGACATTCCGCCGAGCATTGTGCCATCAACTTTTAAATAAAATGAAATATTGGTATCGTCACTTGCTACTCTATAATCTCTAATATCTACATTATCGTCAAGAAACGATGTTAAATCGCCGTCTAAATGTAAGCGTCGCTACCTTGGAATAGACGAGGAAAAAAACCATTGAAGAAAACGCTCCGACGACAAAACCAATACTTTCAAACACTGGCTCGGACAAGTCGGACGTTTCGGACAACAATATAGGGTACTGCTTGGAAAAAACGCCTGATGCGCAATCTCCAAACGAAAACGAGACTGGAATACCAAAAGTAAACGAGTTAGGCGCTTGGATGATAAACCATTACAAAAACCACAAAGGCATACCGAAAGAGTTTTTCGTAAGAGATGTTTTGAAAACGTTTCCAAGCGCTGAGCCTGCGAAGATAGAAAAGTTCTACGCCCTGTTAAAGAGCTATCAAGAGGAAGAGCCCCTATGAAGAAAAATATGTCTTATAACAATTGTGAGAGAGTCTTTATGCTAGCGCCTTGGGATGAATGCATAGCAGAATACAGAGATATGAAGGCACAAAACGGGTTTTTGCATCTGTATTTGCAGATTAATAATAAAACAGAGAGACTGAGTTTTACTGAAGGAAGTGAAGAAGCAAGGCTCCTAAAAACTGCTCTCAAAAGTTGTCGCAAAGGACAAACCCTAGCTATTCTGAGAACGAACCTAGAATCAAAACCCTTGTTGATAAAAATTCTACGTAATACCTAGTTTGGGTATGTGCGCCAAATACGCCTTTTTAAGCTCTTCTTTGTCAATGTGATTGTAGATATCGATTGCATCTTTTCGCGCATCGCCTCTGAGCTCTTTTATATACTCCCTTCGCATGCCCGCCCTGATTAATTGCGTAGTAAACCAATGCCTGAAACAGTGCGGCGAAAAGCGCTCCTCTAACTTCGGCGATTTAGGATTGTGCAGGCCAAAAAGCTTAGCCCATTTGGTAATTGCCTCGTAAATACCTTCTCTTTCCAATCTTTTGCCTCGATTATTTATAAAAAGAGCTTTTGTTTTTGGATGAATACCCGCTCTTACATCCAACCATCTAGCTAGCAGTCTTGCACATTCGTCATCAAAAAATACTAGTCGATTACTTCTTTTTTTAGTTTCTTTAAGTAGAATTGATAAATTTTTAATATTAACATCATCTATATCTGTCTGGATAAGTTCTCCTCTTCGTATACCCGTCTTCGCAAGCAGAAGCGCTATCGCTTTATCTCTAGTATTTGGTATAGACTCAATAAACTCAGCCATTTCTTCTATGCCTGGCGATTGCCTCTCTCTTCGATTACTGTCCTCTTTATACTGTCTGAGATATCGCTTGCGTACAGGGAGAATAGGGTTGGCAGGCACGTATCCCTCATAAGCCAGGTACTCGTAAAAACTTGATAGTGCAGCGAAGTTATTTCCCAGAGTTTTTGGTAAGTTGTTTCGCTCATTGCGTAAATAAGAGATAAAGTCACGTAAAGTTTCTCGGTTGATATTTAAGAGATCTATTTTGTTCCTTTTCAGAAAATCCAAAAATATTCCGATCGAAGATCTGTACCGTCTTATACTTTCACCAGTCAATCCTCGTAGCCGACAATCCTTCGTAAAATCAGACAGTAGTTCTAAGGATGATTTTTTAATATTTTTTCGAGTGGGGTTTATTTCTTCCATCTCCATCCACCAACAGTTTCTTCAATCAGCCCGTAAGATTCTAAATTTCTAAGTTGCGCAGTTACAGCTCTAACAAGTTTCATATCTTTGGTATCGATTTTCAGTGTTTGTAAAATTTCTTCAGAAGAAACCAATCCTCTTTTACTCAGCAGTTCAATCAAATCTTTTTCGTATGATCTTACACCCCTAAAACGCTCTTCTAAAAATGGCTTTGTTCTGTAATACTTAAGCTCCGTTTCCAGTTTCTCAATAAGCATTCTCAGCATTTTATTATCTTCCTGCAGATGCGCGTTTTCTTCAGCCAGCTCCCTCGCTTTTCTAATATCTTCTCTAGACTTGTGAGTAAAACCTTTACCAATTGCCTTCTCAACACAATCTATTACAAATTTAGAAAGGGCCAGGTTCTTCTTTTTTGCAGCCTCGTTCCAGCGCTGCCTGTAGTCGTTTGAAGGCAGATATACATACAAATACCGGCTGTGATCAGGCATGCCTTTTCCCATAATTTCACCAAAATGTAATAGATTAGCCAGTATAAAATCTTACTAAGTAAATTTATGCGGGGGATGGGATTTTCAGAGCATTAGGCTGGTTTTTTTCCCCTGAAGGCTTTTTGCCAGCCCAAAAAGGCTTCTTTGAACCCATGCACGCCTACGCGACAGAATCTCTAAGAGGAGACACCTTATGGTTTCTCCCTCTACCCTCTTCCCTTCTGTTTTTTCTTTTTTCCAAAAAGAAAAGGGCTTCTCTTAAGTCCTGCGCCGTTGTCCGAAGCCTTTCTTTCTCTTTAAGAAAGAGAAAGAAATCCTTCAGGGAAAGAAAGAGAAAATTTCCCCTGAAGGGCTTTTCTTTTTCTTTAGAAAAAGAAAAGGGCTTCTTTGTCCAAGCTTGGCTACCCCCGCACAAACAAACTATAATTTTACAGCCTCTTTAATATTTTTCAAATCTTTTAAAGTAAGCTCAGGCAATGCTAAAATAATCTCGGGTGAAGCGCCGGCTAAGTCAGTAAAAGATCTAAACCCGGCATTGTACAATGAGATTGCCTTCTTTTCAGTTATTTCTGGTATTTTCATAAACGCGCTGATAATTTCTTCTTTGGACAGCGAGACTTCTATACGTGGCAGTTCCTCAGCAATGTCAGCCCTTGCAACGAGAGTATTTGCAACTCTATCAAGATATCGTTGCCTTGGGTCGCCATCAGTAGCAAGTCCTAAAATAATATCGATTAGCAAGAAGAGCCAGTGAATTTTCGAAATATTCCTGACGAAGCCTTTTGAGATACCAATCTGTTGCGAAGCGGAAAGTACTTTTAATTTGAGCAGCTTTTTGCCGACTGTTGCGCCGTATAGACCTTCAAGAACTGCAAAATATAGTAGCCACAGCACCCCGAATATAAGCCCTGCTCCTAACACCCAAAAGACCCAGCCGTACAAGAATCTGAATAGCAGTAGCACGCAAAGTATTAAGAATACTATTGCTACAATAACACCATCTATTATTGCAGCTACAAATCTTCTAATCCAATGACTTTGCAAGCTTTTGTTACTGCCTATAATATCAATACCTCTTACCATATTATTTATTTTGTTCGTGTTCTTCTTCTATGCAGCTTAGCTTTTCCTTTTCTCCTTTTCTTCCTAACTTTTACAGCTTTGACCTCTTCTTCAGGAGCCGTTAGTTTTTTATAAGCGCTTTTGAGTTTAGCTTTTGTAGCTGCAGCGCCTTTTTTTGCGTAGCTCAATCCTTTTTTACTTACAGATACTATTTTTCCGCCTACTGCTTTAGCCCCAGTTAATATCTTTTTACCGGCTATTTTCAATCCTAGGCTGGGAGCCGGTTCTTCGTAAATCCCCTTTAGCCCACTTTTGATAGCTTTAATGTCTTCAATAGTAATTTCTTTAATAGCCAGCAGTTTCTCAGTAGGAGCTAAAGCAAGCTCGCGCAAAGATTTTATTCCAGCATCATATAGCGCAAGAGCTTTCTTCTTTGTTATTGTAGGAATTTTTATGAATATTTCTATTACTTTTTCTTTTTCCAGCCCTGCCTCGACACCGACTTCGACTTTCGCCGTTTCTGCAGGTTTCTCAACGACTTCTTCTCCAGAAATTACTATCTTTACTAGTTTTCCGCCAGAATATATTTTATCTATTTTTCTCGCCATCTCAATCAAATAATAATAATTTTTGGGTATTATAAAGATAGGGGTGGCTAATGGTATAAATTTTCTAAAAACTCTTTTAACTTTAATATTGCAATTTCCTTTTTAGGAGGAAACACCTTCAATTTGCATCTTGTTGCAATAGTATCTCCTCCCTCAGTCAGCTGATATTCTTGTTCAAAAGCTTTCTGCTTGTCAAATCTAATGTAAAAATTGCAATCCTCGTCTGTTCTTGCCTCTAACTCTGTAATTAGTTTCTTAACCACGGACTTTTCAAGAGCGCTGAAAAAGTTATTGCAGTCGTTCGCGGTATTAAGCTCTGTCTCTAATACTATAACAGGATTTCCGTAATAGCCTGAGAGCTTGGTTTTTGTTATATTATTGGAACGAGTCACAAATTGCAATGCCTTCTCCACTTTTTCTAGCGCCTCTGTTGCATAGCAGTAAGTTCTGAAAGTTATACGATAAAACATAGCCATTTATTCATTCAGCCATGTTACTGTCGTGCTAACATATACTAAACAGCCCTTCCCGTTTGTTAGTTTGAAATTGTCGAAGCCAATGCCTACTAAACAGACTAAAATTCTTTTTTATCCGTGCTGCTTGATAGCTAGGCTCAGAGTGATATCCACTCATATTTCTGCCAATAATCTTTACAAGAGGGGCAGGCAGGCATCATTGTAAGATCCTGACGCAAAGCCAGTCATTCAAAGTCTATTCGGTCACTTCCCAGTGCCTAAAGTACTGGACTTACTTGCTACCCGCCCCGTTCTTAAATTATGTTAGTACTTGTATTTAATTCTTTTCCCAAAATTTTATCTATTCCCTTACCTCACTAATAACTTCTGCTACTCTGAATTTACCGTTGCTAAAGAAAAGTGCGTACCAATCTGTGGAATGTAAAGAAGTTCTTAACTTAACGCATTTAACTCTTCTTTGAACTTTTATTTCAGAAATCTCTTCCATTTTCAAATGAATAATACCATCTGCAAGAAAACCCTCATCATATCCTCCGTAAGATTTTGAGTCTGGAGACATTTCTGTAATGAGGAAAGAGGTAGCATCTAGCTTTCTGAGCCACTCGAAGAATTTGAATATCTCTGCTCTAGGGCGCTCAAGCTCTGAGATAGTTTCTAGCGCTGAAAGGCAGTCTACAGCAATAAGTTGGTAATTAAAATCTTGCTTTAGGAGTAGTAAATGCTCTAAAAGGGTGTCGAAGAAGGTCTTTTTAAAGTGTTTCTCTATACCTTCCCTTATTTTATATCTATCAAGTATGTATAGCGAGCCTGCAACATTTTCGTAAGTCATACCAAAATTTTCCATCTGAGCCAGTAAATTTTTTTCAGATTGCTGCAAGGCTAGATACAGAGCCTTAGTACCGTAGCGCGCGTTGTTGTAGAGTATAGAATAAGCAAAGGAAGACTTCATTGTACCAGTAGTACCTGAGATCAGTACAACGCTTCCGTGCGGTATTCCTCCACTGAGTAGCTCATCAAAGCCTTCAACGTACGTTTTTATTCTCATGGCTCTTCTTCACCCAATATTTTCGCTAAAAAGCCCTTCTTTCTTTTACCCTTCTTTACAAGTGTTTCCTCCTCTCCTAACCCAGCTCCTACTTGCGCTTCCTCCCCATAAACTTCACCATGCGGTTCTATCTTTTTAGTTACAAGCTCTTCTTCAGGTATGCCGTGCTTCGTTTCCCTTACTCTAATATCTAAGAGGATAGGCAGTGGAATATTGCCCCCTACAATCATGGCTACGCCAATCGGTAATCTTTGAATATCTTCAAAAGCGCTTGTAGTGAGACCTTCAAAACTTGCAACTATGGTTTTCAAATCGTTTGGATTCGTTACTTTCAGAATTATCTGTATTCCGCATTGACTGAGTATGTTTTTATCTACAATTGCAGGTCTTTGCGATACAACACAAAGCCCTAATCCGAATTTTCTGCCTTCCGATGCAATAGTTCTTAGAATACTCGTAGAAATAGCCTGTGCATTCTGCGGGCAGAAGTTATGAGCCTCCTCTAAAATAATAACTGCTGGAGGTATTTGATTGAGTTTTCTAAGCTCAAAAAGCTCTTTAGCTAGAATAGAAACCACAATTTCCTGGATTTCAGGTGTAATACCTCTTAAATTAATTATTGTCGCCTGACCCTCTTTTATAAGGTCTCTAATGCTCGTTGCAGGCTCTTTGAAAAGGTCAGTTGCCTCTAAAAGCTCTAGTCTTGTAATTAAACTCCATTTTGCAGGGTTAGCTTCGCTCTCAAGCTCTTTCTTTATATCTTCAATACTATATCTAGCTTTTTCTGCTCTTAAATTCAACAGCGCTTTTCTGAGCAGTCCTATATGAGTAGAGCTCTTTATAGAAGTGTACTCAATAATCTCTCTTGCGTCTAAGTTAGTGCCGCTAAATCTAAGAGGCAATGCGTTGCGATTAATTTTAATATCAGG
This sequence comes from Candidatus Thermoplasmatota archaeon, assembly GCA_030018475.1. Classification (NCBI taxonomy): domain Archaea; kingdom Methanobacteriati; phylum Thermoplasmatota; species Thermoplasmatota archaeon. Next base: position 1,860 of record JASEFT010000060.1, on the reverse strand, counting down.
CGAATAAACCACAATATTTTCTGCATAGCTTCTCGGCTTTATTTTGAATCTTTCCATTTCTTTAAGCTCTTGCTCGTTAAGGTTTGGATGTATCAAAGAGTAATATTCGTTATGAGGATCGATTATAATGCACGGCATTTTGTGCTTTAATAGCTCTTCTACAACAACGCCTGTAAGATATGATTTACCGCTCCCTGTCTTCGCTAAAATACTCACATGCTTTTTAGTAAGGAGCTCTGCATCTAAGCGCACTTGGATATCATGCCATCTAAGCAGTCCTAGATAAATGCCTCTCTCGCTCAGCCCTAAAGTATTTCTGATGAGTGCGTCGCTAGCATTCCAGACCGGTATTCCTGTCTGCAAAGGAGTTCTCGGTACTTGCAACACAGCCTTTTCATCACGGTAGCCTACTACATGAGCTGTTGCAGATAGCTTATCAATACTTTTTATTCTTTCGCCCTTAGAAATTCTACGCGCATCTTCAAAAGTTATATCTGAAATCCTTCTCACATCGCTAACCGTAAACAGCACAGGGATATGTTCATGCTCTACTTCAACGTAGCTATTCCTTTTGATTTGGGTAGTAGCAGCAAACTCAAATGTGGTTGTGCTAGCACTGCCGTAAATTACTCCAACTTGCTCCATTATAAAAACATAATTTATTTAGGGAATGAAATATTTTTGCATTAATGTGGGTATTAATCTTTTGTATTGCCTCGTTGGGATTTGTAAACTCCGCAACCGAAATCATTCTTGACAAGAATTTACGTTGAAAACTGGGTTGCGGGGTTTAGTACACCTTCCTATTACCATTTTTTTCTTTTAGGTAACACTATTTATGTTACTTATCAAAAATAAATGGTAGTTTGAGTTGGAGGTGTAAAAGTTGTTATTGTTATAAGTTAACACAAGTGAGCCCCAGCAAAAACTTAGTTAATCTAAGAATTCATTCCTTTTTATAAGAAAAATGAGATTAGTGGCGCTTTTGCTTTTTAGCTTAGCTGGAGTTTTGGTTTTGAGCGCGATTGTTGGGGTTGTGGGAAATGAGGAAGTTGGTGCTAAAGAGGTAAAATCTGTGGGCGTTGAGAAGGGGCTTACGGAGCATGAGCCGATTTTGATTGATGGCAACGAAAATTTTACGGCTGAAAACGGCGTGAGCAATCCTAGTGCGGCGGGAACGGAGAGTGATCCGTACATTATTGAAAACTGGGATATAGATGCGAGCACAGCAAACGGCATAGAGATAAGAGATACCACAAAATATTTCATTATAAGGAACTGCGTAATTCACGATGGGAAAAGCAACGGTCATTATGGGATCCGCTTCTCTTGGGTAGCCAATGGAAAAATCCAAAACACCACTGCATACAGCAATTCATACGGCATCTATCTTTATATATCATCCAATAACCAAATAACAAACTGTACAAGCCACAATAACAAGGAGGGAGTAATGCTTTTTACTAACTCAAATAACAATCAAATCCTAAATTGTACAAGTTATAACAACCCGGGATGGGGCATCTCTCTTTCAGGATCATCTAATAACGAATTAGTAAACTGTAGGAGCTATAACAACGATGGGGGTGTCTCCCTTTTAGGCTCTCCATATACTAAACTTAGAAATAATCTCATTTATATCCTATTAATCAAGTTCGCAAAAGGAATTATTTTGAGTGGATAAATACCTTAGTATTTTCATGGGAAAAGCATTAGAACGCTCCTGTAAGCCAAAATTCTATCATATTTTCTGCCTAAAATGTCTCAATTATGTTCTTCTCAAAGTTTGCTGCGGTAAAAGAACCTGCCCAAGATGTAATTTTATAAAATTTTTAAAACTCAAACGCAAATATCGTAGGC
>JASEFT010000059.1 GCA_030018475.1 Candidatus Thermoplasmatota archaeon | reverse complement strand
ATTGGACACGAGGTGTGCGAATCCCGGCGACAGAAACAACTACTATAATTGAAACCCTACTCGCCAATCAAGGTGTTAATTATAGCAAAGGAGGAAAAAGTAAAATAAGATTTCTTACTCCAATCGCAGAGATTTTTGTCATTCCTTCATACGATATAAGTATATTAATAGAAGATCGCTTATTAAAGCCCCCTGGCGAATGTAAACTAAAAAGAGAGTCCATTGTTTGGGTCGGAAAAGTTAAGGAAGAAAATAAGAAGTTCATTGAAGATATTAAAAAAGAACTTGATAAAGCGTTTGAAGTGAAACGTTAGCTACTGATGCATCGGCCTTCAGGCCGGTGTCTCGTCACTAACTACCATATCTTTCCCTTAACTTTTGAGAAAGTTCTTTAGTAAGTTTCAAAGCTTTTCCTGCGCTTTCTACACTCATACCAGCAAGTCCGCAAGATGGTGTTAAAAGAGAGGAACTTAAAAATTCTTTCTGAGAAAGCCCTTTTCTAACAAAATTTTTTAACAAGGAATCGAACTTCGCAGCTAACGTTTCTAAACTCTCTCTACAAAAATTTTCTTCTACTGAAGGTACAATACCAAAAGCGAGTGCCCCTCCACGCTCAATAAATTCTTTTAGCTCTTTTGTATAAAGAGCCAAGCGTTCGCCATAACTATAGGCATCAAAAGAAATTATATCTATAGGAAGCTTTAGTAGCATAGACCAATCTGTATTACCGCAGCAATGTACTCCTTTTAAACAGCTCAGTCCTTTCACTACGCTTGTAAGAGCGTTTACAATTTCTTCTCTGCTTAAATTCAAATAAGGAGTACCGTACATGCACAAAGAAGGCTCGTCAAAGAAAATAATTATCTGTTTATTTAGCGCTCTAAGCAAGCGCTCTTGCAATTTGGCTTTCTCATTTAGAGCTTTCACGATAATCTCGCGATAGAGCTCATTGTAGAGCAGCGCTTTGCCAGACTGAGAGTCTGTAATCTGTAGTCCTAAGCTTATAGGCCCTGTGATTTGACCTTTTATTGCCTTCGTAGCCCTTAACAGCTCTTTTTTTGCTAGCATTGTAGATAAGCCTGAGAAGTATTCTTTATCATAAGTTAACGTGCACTCAGAAATTTTACGGTGGAAGCTATCAATTTCTAAACCTAATTTCTTTTCCAAATCTGCGAAAATCTTTTTATCATCATAATCAACAATTATTCCAGGTAGATCATAAGCAAATTGCGCATGCATATTTTCTTTAAAGCCTAAGTTAGGCAGTTGAGGCCAGAAAGGTATCTCACTGAAATTTTCTAGTATAACTTTGCAGGCTTCTTGCGCATTTAAATGAGGCAGACTGCCGATACCGGTAGGCAAAAGATTAAAATCAAACTCATAATTAGATCTTGTTTTCATTATACCAGCATTTTCTTCACAGTAGGAAAAAGCTCTAAATTAGTATGTGGCAAAAATAGCGCAGATGTGAACTCCTCGAAAAATTTAGGGTTTGTACTCAAGTCTATATAAGTAATCTTTCTAAATATTTCTTCAGCTTCTTCCTTTTTTTTCTTGGAGAGAAGTATGAGTTGCGCTCCTGTAAGTGCGCCATTACCAATAAATTTCAGTTTCTCAATATCTACATCGGGTAGTATTCCCGTAAGTATAGATTTTCTAGCATCTAGATAGTTACCGAAAGCGCCTGCAATAAATATCTGATACAAATCTTTAGTTTCGTAGCCTACTGTTTTTAGTAGTAGCGAAGTTGCCGCATAAATAGCTGCTTTTGTTCTTATAATATTTCTGATATCCGATTCTGAAATTACAAGATCTTTACCTATTTTAGTATCTTCAGCTCGTACAGCCACAAACTCTTTACCTTCTTTGCCTTCTCTTATTCTAGGATTATCTAAATCTCTTATTCTGCCGCTTTTGTCTATTATGTTACATCTAAAAAGCTCTCCTAAAAGATCAATCAGTCCCGAGCCACAAATACCGATAGGCTTCACGTTGCCTATAACAGAATATTCAACTTCAAAATTTGGTGTAATATGCAATTTTTCAATAGCTCCTTTTACAGCGCGAGTGCCGTAATCTACCTCGCCACCTTCAAAGGCAGGTCCTGCTGAGCAAGAGCATGCAACCAGCCAATCTTTACTACCGAGCACGACTTCACCGTTAGTACCCACATCAATCAGCATTGAGAGCTCTTCCTTTTTGTGCATACCACTCGCTAAAATATCTGCAGTAATATCGCCCCCCACATAAGCGCTTCTTCCAGGTACACAATACAAATAAGCGTTAGGTGCTTGTATACCTAGCTCGCGAGCTTTGAGCTCTTTAATTAAATTTGCAGTTGGAATATAGGGCTCGCGCTTGATTGTTGAAGGCGAAATATTAAGTAGAAGGTGAGTCATAGTAGTATTGCCAGCAGTAACAATGTAACTAATTTCATCCCTTCTAATATTGTTGTTGGCGGTTAGGTCTTTGATTAGATAGTTTATGGTAGCTATAACCAAAGAATTCAGTTTTTTTAGTCCGTGCTTCTCTTCTTCGCTATAGTTTATCCTAGATATAACATCAGCGCCGCATATTATCTGCTTATTATAGTCTGAAGCTGTATCTATAATATTGCCTTCGTTAAGGTCCACAAGAGTTGCTACTACGGTAGTAGTGCCTATATCTATCGCAAGCCCGTACTTTCTTGAGATTGTATTGCCTGCCTCTATATTTGTGATTTCATGCTTGCCATCAAGCTCGGTCAAAGTTACAGTAACATCCCAATTACTTTCACGTAATATTCTACCAAACTTCCTAAGAACATTTAGATCAATACTCACATCTTGGTATTTAAGAGCTCTCTGCAGCCTTTCTAAATCACTTATATTATCTGTCAGAGTAGGTAAAGGTAGCTTTAGCCAGTATTTATCCACCACAGGAGCTATTTTCTCAACCTTGATAATTTCAGATTTGGTTAGAATTTGAGGCTCGCCAAGTCTAGAGCTCGGCGGTATAAATATCTCAACGTGACCTTCTATTTGTGTTTGACACGCCAAGCAATAGCCCTCTGCAAGCTCTTCCTTCGTCAGTAGTTCTGTTTTCTCAGTCCTGTATTTACCTTTTACTTGCACTTTGCATTTACCGCATTTGCCTATACCACCACATACAGAATCTATATAGAGCTTTTGAGCTGTCAAAAGTTTAAGTACATTTTCGCCCTCTGCTACTTCAACTTTTTTATTCCAAGGCTGGAGTAGGGCAGTATATTTTTTTTGCACGTGCTAAAAATATGCTGGCTCACTAATAAATATTCTGCTGCTTCAACCGAAGCGTATTTACTTGGGTATGATAATTGCTACTAAAGGGTGGTACAAATGCTAATAATAAGCGAGCGAATTAACGGAATGTTCAAATCCGTTGCAAAAGCTATTGACAAAAGAGATAAAGATTTTATTCAGCGCCTTGCTTTAGAGCAAGTAGCTGCAGGTGCTAACGTACTTGATATTAGCACAGGACCTGGTGCGGAAGATCCAAAGGAAGTTATGAAATGGCTTGTAAGCGTAGTTCAAGAAGTAACTAATGTACCGCTTGCAATAGACACTCCCAAAATCGATGTGATGGAAGTTGCTCTTAAAGCGTGCAAACAAAGAGCGCTAATCAATTCTACAACTGCAGAAGAAAAGAAAATGTCCTCGCTTTTTCCTCTAACGAAAGAGTACGGTAGCGATATTATATGTCTGACTTTAACCTTCTCGTTACTCATACCTTCTTTTCCTACTCGTCAGTAACTCACTGTTAGGAATAAGGCTAAAAGATTATAATATTATTTAAAATATTTTCGTGTTGATGAAAGCAGAAGCTCATCATGTATACGTGAGCTCTTAGGTCTCTATCCCTTCTCTTAAAGCCTCGCTAACTATTGAAACTTGCTTTTTTAATTTTTCGAATTCTTTAACATTAAATAAAAGAATATCAACGGGGTAATTTTTCTTCTTATGCCATTCACCATATAGTTTTGGAGTTACAACGATGATATCAACATCGCTGTCATTCTTCTTTTTTACCCATTCTACCACGTCCTTGCTATTTTCAAATGCTGCTTTGGGTATGTTTTTTGTCTACTCGAGTTCAAGAGGATATCTTGTAGCTGGATAATGATGATTCAATTCTTTACAAATTTCAATTATGTGTTCACTCACTTTTAAAGTTAAGGATAATTTTTCTAAATCGTGGATTTTCCATAATCTTTTAAACTTCAAATCTGTCGTTTTTTTAAGGTAAATTCCGCATATTTCAATCATTTCTTGCCCTTTATAATAGCGCTGAGAGATTATAAATATTCTTTAGGATATTTTAGTATGAATGAAAGAAGATGCTCAATATTTACATGCACTTGAAGTTTCTTGGGAAAAACTACTTTCTTTAGACCCTTCAATTACTGCCGAAAATGCAAATGTAAATTTTGACAAAGCGAGAGAAGAATTTACAGTCCCTTGGCTTAACGAAATTTTTTATGTAAAATTAGAAACTAAAGAAGTTGTAGCAAGTAATGGGCAAAGCGCAAATACTTTACTTTCCTTAGTTATTCTCCGTTATCTATTGGGCTCAAAGAATATTGAGCTAAGTAACAGGTTAGTTTCTTTCAGGGATTTGCATGGGGGCGATATTTATTATGGAGTTTTTGAGCGCTCCGTGATTAAACCAATAGTAAAAAATTTTGTGTCTCAACCTGAGAAACTCATTGAAGTAGCGAGTTTATTTGGCGGTAGAAAATTAGATTATGGAGATGCGAGTGTAGAAATTAAAGTATTCCCAAGACTGCCTATTACCATAATATTATGGAAAGGGGATGAAGAGGTGCCTGGCTCAGCAAATGTTGTGTTTGATGAAAGTGCAAAATATCAGTTATCAGCAGAAGAGATTTGTGTGATATCTACGTTAGTTGTATCGAAATTGCTTAGAGCACTGAGTTAATTCAGCAGACCTTCTCCTGCAAGCAACTCATCCTTAAACTCAAATCTACCATGCCATTTAATTATCTTTAGATTTTCTACTTTCCACTAAATAATCTCTGGCTTCACCAACTACGAAAACAGAGCCTGTAATACAAATAATATCATTTTTGCTTGCTAGCGAAAGTGCGCAATCTATAGCCTTGTTCACGTTTCTCGCTACTATAACTTTGTTCTTGTGCTCTAATATTTTGCGTGCAAGCTCTTCTACAGGCAAAGCTCTCTCAATTACTTTAGATTGAGTTGCTATAACAAGTTCGAATTGTGGCAAAAGCTCTCTCAGTACGCTTGATATATCTTTATCAGAGCTTATACCTATCACCAGAATTTTTAGAGCTTTGAATTTTTCAAGCTCTTTAGCTAACGTTCTAGCAGCTTCTGGATTGTGAGAGCAATCTAATAATACCAGAGGTTTCTTTTTGACTATTTCTAATCTACCATGCCACCTCACTGTTCCAAGACCTTTTTTTATGGATTCTTTCGTTATAGCAATGCCGTAATATTTTTTTAGGCATTCCAGGGTAGCGATAGCTGTAGCTGCATTAATACATTGATGAGTACCCAGCAGAGGGATAGATATTTTATAGCTATCTAAAAGGCCGCAAACTTCTAGCTCTTGATTTTGCAAGCTCTGATTGAGAACTTTAAATTCAATATCATTTCCCACAACAAAAAGCTCGCAACATCTCTTTCTACAGATATTTTTTATTACACCCAGCGCTTTGGTATTATTTACTGCAGTTACTACAGGTCTTTTCCTCTTGATTGTTCCGCACTTTTCATAAGCTATCTTTTCAATGGTATTTCCTAAATACTTAGTATGCTCAAGAGCTACTGTAGTGATGACTGAGACAAGAGGATTGATTATATTAGTAGCGTCAAGCCTTCCTCCCATGCCTACCTCAATAGAAGCAATATCTAGTTTTTCATCGCAAAAATATTGGAACATCAGTGCAGTCGTGAATTCGAAGAAAGTAGGATATCCACCTGTAATTGCTTTTGTTTTATCGGCAAGCAACTTAAGCTCTTTTGTAAGTTCTACAACCTTGCTCTCAGGTATTTCCTTTCCGTTTATCGTTATTCTTTCGGTAAATCTTGACAAGTGCGGTGAGGTGTATAGGCCAACTTTATAGCCTTGCGCTTGTAAAACGCTAGCAATCATAGCAGCAACAGAGCCTTTTCCGTTAGTGCCTGTAATGTGTACAGCTCTGAGTGCATGATGAGGATTATTTAGGAGTCTAGCTAAAGTTCTAATATTCCGCAAACCCAACTTAGTCCCAAACCTTTGCAAGCCGTAAAGATAGTTTATTGTAGCGCTATAGTCCACGGAATATTATCTGAGTAATAAGTAATAAATTCTCCTTTCTCTAGAAAAGTCCTACAACCCTTCCCTTTTCATCAATATCAATTTTGGTGCCTGCAGGTACGCTTGGCAATCCAGGCATTGTACGCATCTCGCCGCAGAGCGGATAAAGGAAGCCAGCGCCAACGCTTGCTCTTATATCTCTAACAGGCAAACGATAATTTTTAGGTGCGCCTTTCCAAGAAGGCTCGTGAGAAAGTGATAAGTGAGTTTTAGCCATGCAAACCGGTAATTTATCTAAACCTTGCTTTGTGAATAATTTTATTTTATCTTCTGCAAGAGATGTGTAATCTACACCGCTAGCGCCGTAAATCTTGGTAGCAATTGTCTCGATTTTCTCTTTTATAGGAGCTTCTAAAGGATATAGGAATTTAAATTTGCTCTCTTTCTTACAAGCTCTATCTACAGCTTTTGCAAGCTCAACGCCCCCTTCGCCACCTTTAGCCCAGACTTCGCTTATAGCACAATCTTCTGCACCTGCTTTTTTTGCCCTCTCCCTAACAAATTCTATCTCTCTGTCAGTATCTGTTGTGAATACGTTTATTGCTACTACAGAAGGCACTCCAAACAGCGCAATATTCTTTATATGAGCTTCTAAATTACATATACCTTTTTCCAAAGCATCTAAATTCTCTTTTACAAGCGCCTCAGGTAAAGGTCTACCAGGCACTACTTTGAACGTGCCAGAATGCATTTTTAAAGCTCTTATAGTAGTTACAAGCACAACGCAATTCGGTATTAGACCGCTATAACGACATTTGATATTGAAAAATTTTTCCATACCGCAGTCAGCGCCGAAACCGCTTTCCGTAACTACATAATCGCCAAGTTTTATTGCAATTTTATCTGCGATTATTGAGCTATTGCCGTGCGCTATGTTAGCGAAAGGACCTGCATGCACGAAGCAGGCAGTATTTTCTAAAGTTTGAATTAAATTAGGCTTGATAGCATCTTTTAAGAGTACTGCCATTGAGCCTGCTACTTTCAAATCCTCTGCAGTTACAGGCTTACCATCATGGGTATAAGCAACAACTATTCTTCCAAGCCTTTTACGAAGGTCGAATAAATCAGATGCTAAAGCTAGTATAGCCATAACCTCGCTTGCTACGCTAATATCGAACCAGCTTTCGCGCGGCACGCCGTCTTCTTTGCCACCCAAGCCTATGATGATTTTGCGCAAGGACCTATCACTTACATCAACTACTCTACCAAAGTTTATAGCTGAAAGATCTATATCTAAAGGGTTGCCTTTTTGGAGCACATTATCCAAGAAAGCAGCGCATAAATTATGAGCTAAGCTCACTGCATGCACATCGCCAGTGAAATGTAAATTAAAATCTTCCATAGGCACGACTTGCGCATAGCCTCCGCCGGCAGCACCTCCTTTTATACCAAATACAGGTCCTAAAGAAGGCTGACGAATGCAGGTAATTGCTTTTTTACCGATTTTTTTCAGAGCCATTGCAAGCCCTATTGTAGTTACAGTCTTACCTTCGCCTAGCGGCGTAGGCGTTATTGCAGTCACATCTACATATTTACCTTGTTTTCTGTCTTTCAATCTATCAAGCACTTCTAAAACTACTTTCGCCTTGTATTTACCGTAAAGCTCTAACTCATCTTCTTTCAAACCAAGCTCTTCAGCAACTTCTATAATAGGCTTTAATTTAGCTTCCTGCGCTATTTCTAAATCTGATTTCATTTTTTCCATCCCCGAGGTAATAGTAATTTATCGGGCAATAAATTTTTAGTTTCCGATTGCTATACTCTCATCATATCACTTCTTCTCAATCAAATAAAAGAAGCCTTGCGAACTTGACTAATAGGCTATCAAGTAAAGCCCACCCACCTACACCCCTAGATTAGGTGGTAGCACAGGTTCTA
>JASEFT010000058.1 GCA_030018475.1 Candidatus Thermoplasmatota archaeon | reverse complement strand
GTACGGCATACAAAATATTTAATTTATACTCGGAAAAACACCTTCGGAACTACTGGCTTTGGCAAACACGAAAACATTCAATACCTCACAATGCCATTTCCAAACTGTGTACATAGAGCATCCTTTAATCAAGTCTGAAAGTATTGAAAGGAGAGATTATCAGGTAAATATTGCGCAGAGCTGTTTGAAAGGCTCTACGTTAGTAGTTCTTCCTACTGGTATGGGTAAGACAACTATAGCTCTGCTCGTAATTGCAGAAAAACTAAGTTCAGGTAAAATTCTGTTTCTAGCGCCTACCAAACCTCTTGCAGAGCAGCATTACAAATATCTTGAAAGTTATATTATCAACCAAAAAAATTCGTTGCTTACAGGTGAAGTTGCGCCTAAGAAAAGACTCAAAATCTGGAATGATAGTAATATTGTGGTAAGCACTCCTCAAGTTATTAAGAACGATTTAATTGCAGGAAGAATAAATTTGAATGATGTGGCTCTAATAATTTTTGATGAAGCTCACAGAGCTGTAGGCAACTATTCTTACGTATTCATTGCACAGAAGCATTCTAATTTAGTGCTGGGAATGACTGCTTCGCCAGGAAGTAGTACTGATCAAATTTTAGAAGTATGCAAGAATTTAAAAATAACAAATATTGAGCTTAGAAGTGAATATGACGAAGATGTTAAGCCTTATGTGCATCCTATAGCTATTGACTGGGTAGCGGTTGAGCTACCTGAAAATTTAAAACTCATTATTAAAGAGCTTAATGAGGTACTCGCAGAAAGGATTGCCGAACTCCGTAGCTTTGGACTGCTAAAGCCTAAAGGAAAAATTTCTACTAAAGAGCTTTTAGAAGCGCAAATACAAATTCAAAGAAGAATCAAAGCTCGTCTGCCAAAAGCGCCTGAGTCTTTATTCTTTGCAGCTGTAGTGCAATCTGCGGCTGTTAAAATAAATCACGCAATAGAGCTAGGCGAAACTCAAGGTCTAGAATCGCTTAGAAATTATTTTGAGCGTTTGGAAAACGACCGTTCAAAAGGCGCGAAATTACTTTTAAACGATCCCAGAGTAAAAAAAGCTATAATGCTTGCTAAAGAAACAGAGGTTGAGCATCCTAAATTAAGAGAAGTAGTAACGGTGGTAAAAGAGCAATTAAGTAGAAAAAAGGATGCTAGAATAATAGTGTTCACGCACTACCGCGATACGTCAGAACTTGTAATGAAGGAACTAAATCAACTACCTCATATAAAAGCAGTAAGATTTATAGGTCAAGCTACAAAAGAGAAAGATAAAGGGCTGAGCCAGAAAGAGCAAGCTGAAATAATTGAAAAATTCAAGAGAAACGAGTGCAACGTTCTTGTAGCTACTGCGGTAGGAGAAGAAGGTCTCGATATACCGCAAACTGATTTGGTCGTTTTTTACGAGCCTATACCTTCAGAAATAAGAACTATTCAGAGGAGAGGCAGGACAGGGAGAGCAAGAGCTGGCAAAGTTGTGATTCTTATTACTAAAAAGACTCGGGACGAGGCTTATTACTGGAGCAGCAAAAAGAAAGAGAAAAGTATGAGATTAGAGATACAGAGGTTAAGGTACGAGCTAGCAAGAGCTAAAAGTGAAGAAGTAAAGAAAGCTCAAAAAGAAAGCAAATTTGAGAAGCCAGTCGGGCAGCTAACTCTTGCAAAATTTACTGAAGAGCAAAAGCTAAAAATAATTGTAGATACAAGGGAGCTCAATTCCGGAGTCGCTCGTGAACTTTCACTCCTAAATATTAATATCGCATCAGCTCAGTTAGAAACCAGCGACTATATAATATCAGATAGGATCGCTGTAGAAAGGAAAACAGCTGAAGATTTTGTACGGTCTTTGATTGAAGGAAGATTATTTTCGCAACTAAAATTGCTAAAGAATACATATCCCAAAGCGATTTTGGTTTTGGAAGGCGAGCCTTTAGCCACAGGCAGGAAGATATCAGAAAACGCTATCTTAGGTGCTTTGGCTAGCATTGTTACAGATTTCAATATTCCTATAATTCAGACGAAAAGTGAAAGAGAGACAGCCTTGCTGTTAAGCAGTATTTTAAAAAGGGAATTTGAAGAAGGAAGGGCTCCTAGCATCAGAGGTAGCAAACCAGCTATGAGTTTAAGGGAGCGCCAGCAATTTATTACAGAAGGCTTGCCTAATATTTCTACGATACTCGCGCAAAGACTTCTGGCTCATTTTGGGTCCGTGAAAGCAATTGTAGATGCAGAGATAGGAGAGCTTATGCAAGTAGAAGGTATAGGTAAGAAAACAGCTGAGGAAATAGTAACAGTACTAAGAGCTAAATATTTAAGCAATGAAGATGAGGCTAAACATTGACCCTGCTTTACTAAATATTTTTCCGGATTTAGAAGTTATTGAAACTGAGATTTCAGAAGTAACAGTAAAAAAAGCAGATAGCACTCTTGAAGAGCTTAAAAAAGAAATTATAGAAAAAGTAAAAGCATTTTATAGTTTAGAAACGCTGAAAGATGCTAAAGTGTTCAGAGCATATCGCGACTTCTTCTGGCGATTGAAAATAGATCCTACGAAGACAAGGCCTGCTGGCGAAGCGCTCATTAGAAAGATATTGCTTGGCAAGGAAATGCCTGCGATAAATAATGTAGTGGATTGCTATAATTTAGTTTCTATACAAACTGGTATAGCTATTGCTGCATTTGACAGCGCTCGGCTAAAAGGCGCTTTGAATTTGAGATTTGCTAGAAAAGGCGAGAGTTTTTTAGGTATTGGATTTGAGAGCGAAGATTTGCTTGAAGGTAAAGAGATTGTTGTTAGCGATGACGATAAAATAATTGCAATTTATCCTTATCGCGATTCAGAGCATACTAAAATAACTTTTGAAACTAAGGCACTGTTGCTGATATTCTGTGGAGTGCCTGGTATTGAGCTTGAGCAGTTAATTCAAGCTAAAGATTTGTGCCTCAGTTATGTAGAAAGATACTGTAAATAACCGAAAGTTCTAATTAGCTCTAAGTGCTATTATAGCTACATGACCCAAAGAACATTGATTTTGATAATAGCATGCTCTATTTTTAGCTCTTTAATCAGCCCCAACGCATCAAGCTTAAGAGAGAACATTCCTAAAGTTTCAGAGCTGGTTATAGATACTAATATTACCTGGGAAAATACCTACATAGAGTTAAACGAGAACCTTATTATTGCTGAGAATGGCTCTTTAACTCTGAAAAATACAACTTTAAAATTAAACTGCACCGAAATTGTGCATGGAGAGGTGGTCGGCGTAGACGGTAAGTACGGTATTCGCGTTATGGGTTCTCTCTATATTTTTAACTCTACTATTACGAGTACTTCCGCTGTCTCTAAAGAAGGCAGGTTTTGGTTTGAAGTTAATAAAGGAGCGAATTTTAGTATGAGAAGTTCAACTTTGAGCAAATGCGGGTATAATGCTACAGGACTAACGATAGGGGCTGAAGATGTAATTATTGAGAACTGCAGTTTTATAGAAAACGATTGGGGATTAAAATTCAGCAATACCAAAAATTGCGTGCTAGCAAATAGCTCAATTCACTCAAACTGTCGTGGAATTAGTATTTATCAATCCACAAATATTACTATTAATAGCTGCGATATCAAGTACTGCGAGGGTACTGGCATTTGGCTAGAAAGCTCGTCTAGCAACTTAATCAAAAACACCAAAATAGCGGAAGGTAACGAAATAGGTGTAAGAATTAGAAATTCCTATAACAATACATTACTAAAATGCAATATTTACAGTAGTAGCAGTGGTCGCACTCATGGGATATTAATTGAGTACGCGGGGCACAATTTAATAAAGAGCTGTAAAATTTCAGAATATAGCGGTGCCTGGGATGACATACTGAGGTACGGCATAAGGGCTTTTAACTCTTATCACAATACAATAACTCAAAACCACTTTATTAACAATACTGCTTGGGACAACGGCAACAACAATTGGAGTATGAATTATTGGAGCGATTATACTGCTACACCATATAACATCTCAGGAGGTAATAATAAAGATAACGATCCAGCACTAACTTCTGTGTTTGTTTGGGAGATAACGGGAGAGGTTAGGTTGGTAGATAAAGAAGAAATTTTAAGCAAAAGTGTAATTGTAAAAGCCGATGGAAAATTTGTGTTAGAAAACGTAACCTTAAAATTAAACTGCGAATTCGATGGCGAATATAATATTGAAGCTCAGCAAGGCAGCGAGCTCTATATCAATAACTCAACAATTACTTCAAATACAGACTATCGTTATAGCTTTGCGGTAGGGAAAGGCGCTAAACTCATACTCAACAACGTTACTCTAATCATGTGCGGATGGAGTTTAGAGAATCCTGGGCTTGTAATAGAAGCTGATAACGCATTATTAGAAAATTGCAAAATTTCAAATAATTTTATAGGAGTATTTCTAAAAAATACTTTAAATAACAGTATAATTGCTTGCACGATTTCTGATAGTATTCATGCAGGCATCTTCATAGAATCTTCTCCAAACACTACAATCGAAAACTGTAAATTTTATAATAATGCTTATGGAGCTTGGATTTCTAACTCACTCAATACTACAATCTCAAACTCACAATTTAACTCAAACTCAGAAGCAGGGCTGTATGTAGCGTTACCACTGGCATATAAAATAGTAGTAGCAAATTCAACTTTTTACGATAACAAATATGATATGAAACTTTACTCTTCTGTGATTTCAAATGCTTCCTACTGCCAGAGAATTCAATTCCTTACCGAACATGCAGAACTTGAAAGTTATTGGGAGCTGAATATTAAGGTTTTATGGAAAGCTAATGGCATAGCTGTTAAAGAAGCTGAGGTGAGTATCTACGATAAAGATAACACTCTTGCATTCTCAGGACGAACTGATGAGTACGGCATTGTCAGAGCAACATTAAAGGAATACACTGAAAAAAGAGCTGGGCGAGTGAACTCCACGCCATATAGAATTCTCGTAGTAAAAGGTCTAGCCAGCACAGAAGTCGGAGATATAAAAAAAGTTAATGATGTCGTAGTAGAACTTGAGTATCTGGCTCCTCCAGAAAAATTCGAGCTTAAAATACCTCTAGAGGTCTGTGTATTGTTCGCAATCGTTTTAATATGTATTGCTTTAATACTCATAATTGAGCGAAAGCCTAAGCCTAAGAGCAAATTCTAAGTATAGAAATGCAATGGACTGAGAAATACAGACCCCAAACCTTAAAAGAAGTAGTAGGTAACGATGCTGCTGTAAAGCTCCTTAGAGAATGGGCTGAAGGCTGGCAAGCTGGTAAACCTGAAAAAAATGCAGTAATACTCGTAGGAGCTCCTGGGGTAGGAAAAACAACTTGCGCATATGCGCTAGCAAACGACTACGGTTGGTGCGCAATAGAGCTCAACGCTTCAGATACTAGGAATTACGAGGCAATAAAAAGAATTGCCGGTATTGGCGCTAGCTACGAGACTTTTACTTCGCAAGGCGAGTTCATTTCTACGAAAGGAGGCTGGAGAAAGCTGATAATACTTGACGAAGCTGATAATTTGTTTGGTAAAGAGGATAGAGGAGGTATGCAGGCAATTGTAGAAGTTGTAAGAGCAGCTCGTCAGCCTATTGTGCTTATTGTAAATGACTATTACGAGCTTACAAGAAAATCAAGCGCTATAAAGGATCTGTGCTTGACTATTAAATTTAGAGCGATTCAAAGGGACGCCATTAAATCGGTACTTAGCAGGATTTGTAAAAAAGAAAAAATAGAAATTGCCAGTGAAGCTCTTACAGAGCTTGCAGAACGAGCTAATGGTGACGTGCGCTCTGCAATAAACGATATGCAGTCTGTAGCTGAAGGGCGCACCAAAATCAGTCTTGAAGATATTGATGCACTCGGTAGAAGAGATCCTAAAGAGACTATTTTCAGTGGTTTAACAAGGATATTTAAAACCACAAGTTTAGAAAAAGCGCGAGCTACTCTTCAAGAGCTTGAAGAGCCTCCTGACTATATCATACTGTGGCTAGATGAAAATCTACCTTTAGAATATAAAGAGTTTTTAGATTTGAAAGAAGGTTATGGAATGCTATCTAGAGCTGATGTTTTTCTAGGCAGAATAACCAAGCGCCAGTATTATGGCTTATGGGCTTATGCAAATGACTTGACTGCCAGCATAGCACTTGCTAAGCAAGCGCCTTACAGAATGTTCACAAAATATCAATTTCCGTCATGGCTTTATAAGATGAGCAGAGCAAGAACTTCTCGTGAGCTTGAAGATAATGCACTTGCAAAGCTAGGTAAATTATGCCATATTTCTAAAGCTGCTGCACGAGAAAATATTTTGGGCTGGTTCAAACACCTTTTTAAAAATCAACTTGAATTTGCAGCTAATATGATTGTTAAATTAGGGCTTGATAGTGAAGAAACTGCATGGCTACTTGACGAAAAGCCTGATAGTAGCAAAGTAAAGCGTTTAATTGAAAGTATTGAAAAGAAGCGAGCTATCAAAAAAGAGGTTACAATCAAAGAATATACGTAAATGTACAAAGAAAGAGAAGCCAGATATCCAAGTTTGAGAGTAAGCGAAATTTTCTATTCTCTACAAGGTGAGGGCTTACATCAAGGTTTGCCAACAGTATTTGTTAGGCTCGCGGGCTGTAATCTTTCATGCTCGTGGTGCGATACATTATACGCAAGAGATTTTAAAAGCGGCAAAGCTCTTACAATTTCTGATATTATTGAGGAAGTAAAAAAAAGTCGTTGCAAATATGTTTGTATTACAGGCGGCGAGCCGCTATTACAAAAGCCTGTAAGATCTTTGATTCACCAGCTACTGAGACAAGGACATCAAGTTGACCTTGAGACTAACGGATCAGTTAGTTTAGAAAAACTACCTAGGGACAAGAGACTATTTATTTCAATGGATATCAAATGCCCTTCATCTAAAATGGAAGGAAAAATGCTGTTCTCCAATATTGCTAAACTGAGATGCACTGACCAGCTGAAGTTTGTACTAGCGGATTTAAACGATTACAAGTATGCTAAAAATATTGTTAAAAAATACAAGCCTGACTGCAATATTATCTTCATGCCAGTTTATGGTATAGACCCGGGCTTTATTGCTGCGCAAGTGCTTAAAGATAGATTAAAAGCTCGTGTGCTACTCCAACTCCATAAAATTATTTGGGGCGAGAAGAAAGGGGTATGAAATCAAATTCCTAAAATATTCTCAGTACTATCCACGCCGAGCTTGAAACGTTCAACTTTCTCTTTGAGTACATCATCATAAGGAGTTCTAAATCTTACGTAATTCTGCGCTCTTAAAGTACCTTGAATAATTGCGCTCCTAAAAAGTTCTACTGAGCCGCAGGTAACGTTACCAATTACTTGCGCTAAAGAGCCGAGCTTGAGATTGCCTTTACATTCCAAATCACCATGAAATATAACTTTACTATCAGCTTCTACATCCCCGCCAGCTTTGAGAGAGCCGTAAAGCTCAGTCCCAGCGCCTATTTTTACATTACCAGTAACGTAAAAATTACCTGTAATTCTGCATCTATTTCCCACTCTGCAACTACCTATAATTTTTACTCTATCTTGTGCAACAACACTATCTCTAGGCAAGAAAAAGAACTCATCGGATATCATAAAATAATTTTCGCCTTTACTAGCTTCAAGCTCGTCAAGTATTGCATCTACTTCTTTACTTCTACCCTGCCTTAAAAGCTCTAAAATATAAATGAATATATAAATCACAAGAGGTATTGGGCTTCTTATATTTACCCAGCCCTTAGCCTCAAAACCTTTTTCTATACTAACGTTATCGCCGACATCGAAATCTTTGCCTGCGCTTACCTTACCTAAAACTTTAACTTTATCTGCTAAATAGATATCCTGCGCTCCTAAAACATCGCCCATTATTTCACTCCACATGTCTATTCTTATATCGTCTTTGGCGCACAGCATACCACTAATTTTTACGCGCTCTCCTACAAAAATTCGTTTGTCTGTAATTATCCCGTAATTTAAAAAAGTTCTATCCGCAATAACAGCATCGCCTTTAGTTACAATAACACTTTCTTCAAAATTAGTACCACTAGGAACAACGAAAGTTTTTTTATTAAATTTCATTTTTCCCATCCCTAATAAGAAAGCAATATGAGTAGTGGTATTTAAAGGTTGCTTTTATAAACACCACGCTATTTTATAAACTTGCGTAAAGCCGTCATCGTAAATTTTGATAAAAGGTTCTTTCTCAAATTTTTTTAAACTTTCATCGC
>JASEFT010000057.1 GCA_030018475.1 Candidatus Thermoplasmatota archaeon | reverse complement strand
AAAGAAACAATATTTTAGTAAACCTTCGGAAGTACTGAAAATATCAAAAGAATTAAAATTATGGAAATTAATTCGCTTAGAAAAAAACCAAACCGAAGAAAAGGTATAAACTTATCGCGTACAATAAAGAATCCGCGAGTTCGTAAAATTTCAGCGACAGTATTTATCTATCTAAAACAATTCTAAATAAAAGCTGATGCCTCGTAATTCATAGCGAGGTTCTTCACTTTCTCCGCTCAGCTATGTTTTTAAGTCCATACAAATTTACAGATGTTAATGGAAGTAACATATACCTCTCATGCAAAATTTAAGTTTGAATCGCTTAAAAAATATGGATTTGTGCTGACTCAACAAGATGTTGAGAAAGCAGTTAAAAACCCAGATAGAGAAGAAGTCGGACCATTTATTGTGCATTTTGATAAGAAAGGACTGCCAATTTTATTCGAAATTTTAGATGCTAGCGAGTTTCTTTCTCAAACAACAAAAATCACAATGAAAGCCAGAGAAGGCGAAAAAGTCGAGCTTACTGCTTGATGTCTCGGGCTTCAGCCCGGGGTTCTTCACTTTTATTTCCAGCCCTCAATGTACTCTTTCAGCAATCTAAGTGCTTCCTCAGCAATCCTCTCTTTTATTTCTTCTCTAGAGCCTACAAACTTAAATTTCCTGCATAACTCTTTTTCTTTTGATACGATTGCTACGAAAGCCTCGCCAAGCCTTTCTCCGCTAGGACCTGCGTAGCCAGTAACCCCCAACCCTAAATCGGTGTTGTTTAACTCCATCACTTTTTTAGCGAGCTCTAAAGTTATTTCAGCACTCACAGGACCAAAATTCTCAATTAATTTATCAGTTATTCCAAGTGCCTTCTTTGCCTTCTCAGTATAAGGTATTCTAGAATCTATCAAGAATCTACTCGCTTCAGGAACGTTTGTCAGCAAATTTGTTATTAAGCCACCTGTGCAAGACTCTGCAATTGCAAGACTTAAATTTTTGGTAAGCAATAAATTACTAACCTCATGCTCTAGGGCATAGACATCTGTTTTAGCAAGCGTTCTTATGCGCTCGCACCCTTTTATTTCATTTATTATTTGAGCTACTTGCTTGGGAACTAAATTTTCCCAGTTTTCGCTTTTCAGTATGCGCTTCCTTATTTCCCTGCCAGAATATTTCCTTCTATCGTAAACAGGCATGCTTTTCAGTTTATAACCTCTTTCCAAAAAAAGCTGTTTTGTGAGTGGATTATTAGTATATACTAAATCAAACTTAGGAGCTAAAGCTTCTACATGCGAAACCCAAATATCGTAGCGATTAACATCCTCGATAGGAACAATATAATAATTTGAAATTTTTTCTTGCTCTAAAGTTTTTGATATCATTAAATAGCGCTCGCCAGCTGTGAAAGGATTTTCTAAAGTATGGCTGTATTGAGCGCTCCCTATTCCTATAATCACAAACTCGCATTCTTTAGCTATTTTTTTGATTACAGATAAATGCCCTTTATGGAAAGGCTGGAAGCGCCCTATAATGAGACCTATCATTATAATGTAATGAGATTTAAGATTTATATTGGTTGCGCTAGCCCAATAATTTTTTTTTCACAATTTTACCGGAAATATACATTTTTAAGCTTGTAAGAGTTTGACTATTTTTGAGTGCGCTTGCAATTATTATTACGAGGAATTGTATGCTCAGGCACAGGAGAAGGCAAATATTATATGGGGCTCAAGCATTATCTTAAAGAATTTGAGGATAAGCTCGGCTTAGCTCCTTATCCTGGAACTCTCAATTTAAGGTTAAGCTCTAACGAAGTAGGTATTTTAGAAATTTTGAAAAAAGCAAAAGCTATAGTTGTAAAAGGATTTAAAGAAGGTGAAAAATATTTTGGGGCTGTGAGATGCTTTAAGGCTAATATGAAGGGCTTAAATTGCTGGTTAATAATCCCTGAAAAAACGCGTCACAAAAACATAGTTGAAATTATTTCAGGTGAATGTCTAAGGGAGAAATTTAAACTGAAAGATGGCGATGAAGTTGATGTAGAGGTTTGTTAAAGCTATGGTGCTGGCACGGTAGCTCCAAACCTTCTAGGCACTATCAAAGAAAGTTTCTCAAGCAGAGAAGATTTTTTAACACCTATCAAAGCGCAATCAAGAACTTCTTTTATAGTCTCTACCCCTATAACTTCAATTTTGTTCTTGTATCTCTCTTCTATAAGTACATCTCTTAAGTTTGCTTTTGGAATTATTATCTTTTTCAAGCCATTTTCTGCAGCAGCTTCAATCTTGGCAGTAATGCCTCCAACAGGTAAAACTTCGCCCCTCAGTGATAGCGAGCCAGTCATACCAACGGTTTGGTCTACTTCTACATTTTCAAGTGCAGAAATAACTGCGGTTGCAACGCTAATGCTTGCGCTATCACCTTCAACTCCCTCGTAAGTACCTATGAACTGAATATGGATATCATAATGGCTTATATCTTTACCTGTATATTTTTTAATAATTGCAGAAACGTTTTGCACAGCTTCTTTTGCGATTTCGCCGAGCTTGCCAGTTGCAATAATTTTTCCCTCAGCTCTTGAATGTGCAGGAGCAACCTCTGCAACAATAGGTAGTACAATGCCAGAGTATTCGCTTATACCTGTATCGGCACCTATGACGGCTAGACCGTTAACAGCTCCTATTTCCGTGCCTTCGGTTCTAAAGCTTCTATACTCTTTTCTTTTATCTATAAGTCTATCTGCAACCTGCTGCTCTAATGAGCGCGCTAACTTCTTTGCATCTAGCACGTCTTCAGCAGTAACTAAGATTTCCTCTTTAGCCCTCTTTATAGCTCCAGTTCTAGCATCTTCAGGCAGTGCCTTTATAAAGCGCTCCACAGCGATATCGCCAGCGGCTCTTATCAAGCCCCCTAATTCGCGCAGTCTGAGCGATAATTTTCCTTTGCAGCCAGCTCTCCTTTGCGCCTCTCTAACTATTTCTAGAGCAGCACTTTTATCAAAATGCGGTATCTTACCGTCTTTTACTACCTCTTGGGCGATAAACCTTATAAGCTTTTTTCTGTTATCATCATTATCTTCCATTAAACTTTTCATATATATTTCATAGCCATATCCTCTTATTCTGGAGCGCAAAGCAGGATGTATGCTTTGCACTGCATCTAAATTACCTGCAATAACAAGTACGAAATCGCAAGGTACCGGCTGAGTTTTAACTAAAGCTCCGGCACTGCGCTCACTTTGGCCACTTATAGGAAATTGTTTTTCTTGTAATGCAGTAAGCAAGTTCTGCTGGTCTTCCTGCCTAATAGTGTTGATTTCATCTATAAACAGTACTCCTTTGTTGGCTTTGTGAATAGCGCCTACCTCCACCCTTTCATGAGGAGGTGTTTCTAAGCCGCCTGATTGGTAAGGATCATGCCTAACGTCCCCGAGCAAAGCGCCTGCATGAGCGCCTGTGGAGTCTATAAAAGGAGGATTGTCTTTCTCAGTATGAGAGACTAGAATTTTAGGTATTAACTCTCTACTCGCTCTTCTACTTGGCAATCTCATTACAAGAATTAAGAATAAAACTGCAACAATACTCACTATAACTATCATGTAATCTTTAGTATAGAAAGCCCATAAAACTGCAAGCAGGATAACAAAAAAACCTATTGAAAGGAGCATAGAATCTTTTTGAGCTTTTCTTCTTAGCGCTTCAACTCTCTCAGCAGCTACAATACTTTTACCTTTTCCGCAAGGCAGTACTTTTATTTTAGGCTCATGAGGGTCCTCAGTGTTTGGGTACGCAAGGATATCTTGAAGCTCTTCTTTTGGTAAAAGCTCGGACATAGCTCTTGCAAGCATGCTCTTACCAGTACCTGGCTCGCCAACAAGCATTACATGACGTTTTTGCTCCGCTGCCTTCTTTATTACCTCTACCGCTTCCTCTTGACCTATTACTTGATCTACTAGTTTCTCAGGTACTTTCATCTCTTTTGTAGTTTTAAATTCTAGGGTATTAAACCACTCTTCCAGTGTTCCCATAATAATGTATAACTCATAGTAATTGTTCCCTATATAGTTTTCTGTGTGGTTAGATTGCGCTATTATCGTACGTTACACCTAAACTTTATATGGCAGTAGAAGAATTAGGTTTTAGTAAAAAGGTGTTTGTGTATGAGCGGTAAAAATGGAAATGAAGAAGAGTCTATTGAAGACTTGCCTGGCGTCGGTAGCGCAACTGCAGAAAAGCTTAGAGATGCTGGATACAGCGATTTGCTAGCACTTGCAGTAGCCTCCCCGACAGAGGTTGCAGAGGCTGCTGAAATAGGCGAAGCCACAGCTTTAAAAATAATTGCAGCGGCACGCAAAAGAGCTAAAGTTGGTGGCTTTGAGACGGCAGATGTAATTTACGGTAGACGTAAGGAATTAGTCAAACTCACATCAGCTTCTAAAGCTTTGGACGAGCTTTTAGGCGGAGGCTTTGAAACACAGGCTATAACAGAGCTTTTCGGTGAGTTTGGAAGCGGTAAAACTCAGCTGGCTCATCAACTTGCCGTTAATGTGCAATTATCCAGAGAACAAGGCGGCTTGGAGGCAGAGGCTGTAATTATAGATACTGAGAACACATTCAGGCCTGAGCGCATAGTGCAAATGGCAAAAGCTCTTAATTTAGAGCCTCAGAATGTACTGTCTAAAATACATGTAGCAAGAGCTTTTAATTCAAATCACCAGATGCTTTTAGTGGAGAATGCAAAAGAGAAAGCCAAAGAAATACCTATAGGATTACTTGTAGTCGACTCTTTAACAGCTCATTTCAGAGCTGAGTATTTGGGTAGAGGAGCGCTGGCTAGTAGACAGCAGAAGCTCAATAGATATATGCACGATTTGCAAAGATTTGCAGATTTAAATAACGCAGTAGTTATAGTTACAAATCAGGTTTTAGCAAATCCAGGCTTAATGTTTGGCGACCCTACAAGACCTATAGGAGGGCATATAGTGGCGCACACGTCTACTTTTAGAATATACTTACGTAAGAGCAAAGCGCCTAAAAGAATTGCTAGACTTGTAGATTCTCCACACTTACCTGAGAGTGAAGTTGTGTTCAGTATAAACGAAGAAGGAATAAGAGACTGAAATTGAGGAGTTAAAACTCTATGGGCACGGCAACTGCAATACTAGTAGTGGGCGTAACTATGATTGTAAGTGTCCTCCTACTAATAACAGGTTTCGGATTGATATTTTTTAAAGTTAGCAAGGAGATTAGCAGGAAGAAGCAATTGTGGCTTGATTGCTATCTTAAATATGAGGATTGGGGTAAGTGCGAAAGAATAATAACAGAGTTGGAAAGAAGATCCTAACATTTTTATTCGAGCTTTAGAAAAAGATATATCCTATCAGTGCGTTTTGAGATTTCATGGCGCTTGATTTTAAAGCGATAGAGCGGAGATGGCAGAGTAAATGGGAAGAGACAAGAATTTTCGAAGCTGATGTAGATATTAAAAAACCCAAATATTTTATTACTTACCCATACCCTTACATGAACGGCTATCTGCACATAGGGCATGCTTTTACACTGCTGCGATGCGAAATACTTGCAAGATATAAAAGGATGAGAGGTTTTAACGTGCTATTCCCTTTTGCATTTCACTGTACAGGAACGCCTATTGTAGCAGCTGCCGCTAGAATAAAAGAAAATGAAAAGGAGCAGATTGAAATTTTAAGAGATATGGGTATAACTGAGCAAGAAATACCTAAATTTAAAGACCCTATATATTGGACTGAATATTTTCCTAAATCAGCTGAAGAAGATCTAAGGAAGCTCGGTATTAGCGTAGATTGGCGTAGAAAATTTCTGACTACTTATTTAAACCCTTATTACGACAAATTTATTGAATGGCAGTTTAGAAAGCTGAGAGCCAAAAATTTGGTGGCTTTAGGAAGGCATCCTGTAGTTTGGTGCAGTAAATGCAACTCACCGGTAGGTGATCATGATAGACTTGTTGGCGAGGGCGAAGTGCCTGTAGAATTTGTGCTACTTAAATTCAAAATTGCAAACTTTTACTTAGTAGCAGCTACTCTGAGACCAGAGACAGTTTTCGGTCAAACTAATCTATGGGTAAACCCAGAGGTAGAATATGTAAAAATTAAAGTTGACAACGAAAATTGGATTGTAAGTAACGAATGCAGTAATAAATTAGCTATGCAAGGTTACGCAGTCAAGGTTATTGATAAAATCTTTGGTAAGGAGCTTGTCGGTAAATACTGTTTTGCACCAGGCATAGAGAAAGAGCTCATAATATTACCGTCAGAACTTTGCGATCCCAAAGTTGGTACAGGTATAGTTACAAGCGTTCCTTCAGATGCGCCTGACGACTGGGTTGCATTGCTTAGTTTGCAGAGAGACGAAGAAAAATGCAAAAAGCAAGGGCTTGATTACAAACTTGTAAAGAGTATTGAGCCCATACGGATAATAGAGACGCCTGGCTTTGGAGATTTGCCAGCTGCCAAAATTTGCGAGCAGTTAAACATTACAAGTTTGGAAGAGCGCAAAAAACTGTTAAAAGCTAAAGAGACTATTTACAAAGCAAGCTTCTATTCTGGAATAATGAAAGAGAATTGCGGTAAATATAGCGGGATGAGAGTAGAGACTGCAAAAGAGCTTGTCAAGCAAGAATTAATTGCTAAAGGTAGTGCTAATATAATGTATGAGCTTTCTGGAGAAGTTGTGTGTAGATGCCTAACCCCAAGCGCTGTAAAGATTGTAGAAGATCAGTGGTTTATTAAATACGGCGATAAAGCATGGAAATCAAGGGTTAGAAAAGCGCTAGATAAGCTCCGCGTCTATCCAGAGCATGCGAATAAGCAGTTTAGTTTTGTGGTTGATTGGCTTGAAGATTGGGCTTGTGCACGAGAATTAGGACTTGGTACTAGGCTGCCTTGGGATAAGAAATGGATAATAGAATCTCTATCAGATTCAACTATCTATATGGCTTACTATACAATTTCAAAATATTTAGATTATGAGAATGTTATTAAGCCTGATAAATTAAACGACGAGTTTTTTGAGTTTGTGTTTCTTGGCGTCGGTGACTCGCAAAAGTTAGCTTCAAAGCTGGGTATAACTAATGACAAACTTAAAGAAATAAGAGAGGAGTTTGAATACTGGTATCCTTTCGATTGTAGAATATCAGGAAAAGATTTGATTCATAACCATCTCACGTTTTGCTTGTTCACTCATGTAGCTATATTTCCAGAACGTTATTGGCCTAAATCTTTTGGAATTAACGGCTGGATTCTTGTAGACGGTGCTAAAATGAGTAAGTCAGCAGGCAATTTTTATACTCTAAGACAGGTGTTGGAAAAGTATTGTGCAGATATTATAAGATTTACATTAGGCTATGGCGGCGAGGGCTTGGAAGACCCTAACTGGTCTACTACTTTAGCATCTATCGTAGGTAAAAAATTAGAACAGTTATACGAGTTTGCAATCTCTTACTATGGTAAAGGCAGGGATGAATGGTACGACATCGACACATGGTTTGAGTCAATATTAAATCGCATAGTTAAAGATACTGTGAGCTCTATGGAAGAACTTAATTTAAAAACAGCGCTTGCTAAAAGCTACTTCGATTTACAAGCTAGCTTGAGATGGTATTTGAGGCGCAGCAATAATGTTGGTAATAGCGAGTTAACGAAAAAATTTATTGAAACAGAATTAAAGCTACTAACGCCTTTTATACCGCATTTGTGTGAAGAAATTTGGAATAAATTAGGGTTTAAAAATTTTATTTCTACAGAAGCTTATCCAACTTACGAAGAATCTAAAATTAATATTACTGCAGAGCGTTCTGAGAAATTACTTAAATCTGTTATTGAAGATATAGCTGAGATTCTTAAAGTACTGAGAATGAAGCCTAAAAATATTTTTATTTACACAGCTCCGGGTTGGATGTACAAAGTTTACGAAGAAGTGATAATAGAGCAAAAGGCTATCGATTTTTCAGGTATTGTAAAAAAAGCCATTACTGAGTTATCAGCTCCCAAAGCTGAGGCTCCAAATTATGTTAAAAAGCTTTTAGAATGGCTGAAAAGGTTAAATAAAGAAGAGTTGGAAGAGGCGAAAGTTTTAGTTGATGAGTACAAATATTTAAGTGGCGCAGTACTTTTTATTAGCAAAGAATTTAATTGCAATGTAAAGCTAATCTCTTGCGATGAGAAGGAAATATACGATCCAAAAGGGAGAGCCAAGCATTCTGAGCCTTTCAGACCTGCAATATATATAGAATAAACTCAGGGCTGGTGGTCTAGAGGTTATGATACCGCGCTTACAAGAAGCCTTTCTTTCTCTTTTCGGAAAAGAGAAAGAAACTCTTCAGGGAAAGAA
>JASEFT010000056.1 GCA_030018475.1 Candidatus Thermoplasmatota archaeon | reverse complement strand
GGGACCCAACATTACTTATTATAAAATCAACGGCGGCGCAACTCAAACAGGAACGGCTATTCTATTAACCAGCTCGGGCACCTACACTGTAAAATACTGGTCTGTTGACAATGCAGGAAACACAGAACAAGATACCAGTATTCCGGTAAAAATAGATAAGGGCAAGCCTGCCGTGAGCCTCAGCTCACCTGCAGCATGTGCTGCTCTAAACACAAACACTCCGACTTTGAGCTGGACAGGAAGTGACGATGCCAGCGGAATTTCTTACTATGAAGTCCAAGTTGATAACAATAACAACTTTGCATCGCCTGAATTTACAAAAACAACTTCAAGTACATCAACTACTACAAACTCTCTCCCTGATAACACTTATTACTGGCGAGTGAGAGCTGTAGATGATGCAGGAAACGTGGGTGACTGGCAGTCAAGAAGCTTTACCATATCTACAGGACCACCAACTAATTTGAATATTAAGATTAATAACAATGCGCAGTTTACAAACTCAACCTCAGTTACACTCACGCTCTCAGCATCTCAAAATGCCTACGAAATGTGCTTCAGCAACGATAATTCAAGCTGGAGCTCATGGGAAGCTTTTGCAAATACTAAATCTTGGACTTTGCAAGGCTCTGCGGACGGCACAAAGACTGTTTACTTCAAATGCAGAAACCTCTACGGAAACGAGTCTGAAGTTGTAAATGACACCATAGTTCTAGATACCACACCACCAAGCTTGCAAATCACCAAGCCTCAAAGCGGTACAATGACAAATAAAGAGAATATTACCGTGGAAGGAGAGGTCAGAGATTTGAACGGAATAGAGAAAGCAGAGATTTTAGTGAATGTGAGCGTTTACTCATTAACTCTAGTAGATGGTAATTTCAGTCAACTTGTTAAACTTTCTAATGGGACTAACATTGTAAAGCTCAGAGCAAAAGATAACGCAGGCAACCGGGCTGAAAAAACCATTGCAGTAACATACGATCCAACCGTGCCGACGCTCATAATTTACACGCCTCAAAATAACTCAATTACTAATAACTCACAATGCTTGGTATCTGGCAAGACAGGGGCTGGTTGCGTGGTATTTATTGACCGTGTATCAATTCCTTTGAATTCTTCATACGAGTTCTCTAAAACAGTCATTCTTACCGAGGGGCTCAATACGATAAATATAACTGCGATAAATCTCGTAAGTACCGGAAGAACTGTTCTTCTCCATATATTGTTTGACTCTATAGCTCCTTCTCCGCCGAGCAATCTATCGATAGCTCCGTCTGACTGGTCACGCTCAAATAATTTCACAGTAAGTTGGGATGCGCAAGAAGACGAAGGGAACATATCAGGAGCTTGGTATAAACTTAACTATCAACCATGCAGCAATAATGATGGTATCTTCGTTTCCGAACGGCTTTTTACAATTCAACTCTTTGAAGAAGGCTCTCAAGTACTTTATTTATGGCTACAAGATAAAGTAGGGAATACCAACTATAATAATTTTAGCACTGCACTAATAAAATACGATTGCACTCCACCTGCAAACGAGCATGCTCTCAATGGATTGCATGGAAATAACGATTGGTGGTTGAGTAATCTCAGCATAACACTAGCGCCTGTAGATAACTTAAGCGGGATTGCTTTTATAAAATATAGGATTAACAATAGCTCTTGGGAAATTTATACCGGAAAAATAATTCTTTCTGAGGGCTTGTGGCTTGTAGAATATTTCGCTGTAGATAATGCTGGCAATATAGCTCCTAAGTCTCAGGTCTATGTCAAAATAGACCTTACAGCTCCTGAGAATGTAATAATTCAAAATATTCCTAGGTATATTAATACAAGCAATATAACACTTTCATGGAGTGAGAGCAGAGACGAGCTAAGCGGGCTGAGGGGCTATCGAGTCGAGTGCAATAATAATCTTACATATTGGGTTAATGCTACCAACTGCACATTAAATCTTTTAGAAGGAGTCTACAACATAAGGATAGCAGTATCGGATCTAGCTGGAAATATTTGGCAATCTGATTTTATAACTCTAATTTGTGACTTAACGCCGCCAACAACAAATATTTTGCTGAGCTGTAATTGCTCGCATGAGGAATTGTTCGGCTCCGAAGTTAAAGTTGAATTTTATTTTGGAAAAGATACCTGCGGTATAAAGGAAACAAGGTATAGAATAGACAACGATAAGTGGCAAGCTTATAATTCTAGTTTCTTGCTGGAAAAAGATGGCAAGTATACTATCGAGTACTATAGTATAGATTTTGCAGGCAACGTAGAACAGCCTAAAGCTAAGCTTGTAGTTATTAACAGAGCGCTTTTCGCACCTACTGTAAAGCTACTAGCTCCTTCAGAAAACGCAGAAATTACCTGTAATACTTCGTGCTTTTACAATGCAAGCTCGCCTTTGAACGAGAGCGTCGAAATTAAAGTTATGCTCTTTGGTAAATATATGAAGGCAATAATTTTAGAGAACTGTACAAATACAGGCTGGTTTTTATTAGAGCCCGCGCAGTTTATAAACGGAAGATATATACTTGAAATTACAGTCTCAGATGGTTTCGGCAGATATTCTACTGACAAAATAAATATTAGTATAAAGAACAGATTAATCATAGATTTGAAGTTTGATTCTAGAGCTGCAGCGGTAGCTCAAAGAATACCTATTTCGGTAACTATATGCAATTATTATGCGCATGGCTACTTTTATATCGGGCTATATATTAACGATACCTGTGCGGACTTAAATTGCACACCCGCTATCCAGGAGTTTGAGTGCGCTACTTTCTATCTCTTTTGCACCGTTGGCGAAAAAGAAGATTGCGAACTATCAGTAAAACTTTTTAATAGCGATAAAGAATTTATTGAAGAGCGAAAAGCTCAGCTTAAAATTTTAAGCGAAGCTCTCCGCTCGGAGAATAGTTATAAGCCTATACTCAGTGCATCATACTTCCATATAGCAATTTTAGTGTTAGTTACAACTTGCTTAGCTGTAGGCTGTTTGAAAGTTAGAGCTGAAAAGCGTCGGAAACGCAACTCTAACTTTGAAATTGGCAAGGTTAAGTCGCTCGATGAAGTAAATCAAGAATTTAAGAATTACGAGGAAAAACTTAAAAGGAGGTGGAAATGAAGATGATGGAGGAGCTGGATAAGTTAAGTACTCAAGAGCTTAGAAGGTTGATTACAAAACTATTAGAGCAGTGGGGTAGAAAGAAATTTGAAGAAGGACTTAGAAAGGCTACAAAGGAGCCTTGCGAGTTAGAGCTGAAGCTAGGAGCTAACGGAGACTATAATAAAATTGCAAACTGCACTCTAAAAGATAAGATACTATTGTACATCGCAGATACTAGTTATAATAACGGGCATAACAACAACTCGTTGATATTCTCAAGGTCTGCAATTGCTAAAGCGTTAAGTGTTGCGGAATCGCAAATTTCAAGAGCTGCAAGAAAGCTACTTGTGCAAGGAAGTATTTTAAAGAAGCGTGTCTACGTGCCTCAGACAGGCAAGTTCAGAGATGTCTATGAGGTTACTACTCAAGGCGCTTTTTTAGCACAGGAAATAAAAGAGAAACTGGAAACTTACAATACTTGGTTGTAAAAAGCAACAAATAAATAGGAGCTGAGAGCTATGATTATAGCAATGAGCGAACTGGTAATAATAGCAACGGTGCTTGGGACTATACTCACCGCCCTCTGTGGTTACATGGCTGTGCAGCAAACACGCGGAATTAAGTGCCTTAAAGAAATAAGCAAGGATATGAAAGTGCACATGCACCAGCTGCACGAAGAGCATAAAGAGCTAGGCGAAAAGCTAGGTGAAAAAATAGACAGCGCAATGGAAAAACTAGGTGAAAAAATAGACAGCGCAGCGGAAAAGATACTTACTGCGATAACATCATCAAAGTAACTTATTTCTTTTTCCTCACGCGCCAGCGCGCCACCTTCGCCCTGGCTATATTTCCTTTTTTATCTGTGAAAAAAGCAACAAATAAATAGGAGCTGAGAGCTATGATAATGGTAATGAATGCCGAAGTACTTACGACCGGAATAGGACTTACAATAGCAGTAATCACACTAGGCATTACTATCTACCTTACAAGCAGGGGCACTCAAAAACTATTGGACAGGCCCACTTAAATGCACTGTTTACAAGCCAAAATAAGTAACTCATTCTTAACCTATAAATAGAAGGAAAGTGATAATTATTGCTATGAGCGAGCTGGTAGTAACAGCAACTCTGTTTGGATCCGTTATAACCGGATTTTGCGCTGTCTTAACAGTGGTTTCTATTAAAACTTCTAAGGATATAAAGAATATTTGTGCAGATACTAAAACTATTGTTAAAGAAATCAGAGAAATGGATAAATATACGAAAGTGCATATGCGCCAGCTCCATGAAGAGCACAAAGAAATGTTACTCCAAAATAATTTTTAAATTTGCCTGTGATACTCATTGTAATTTCAGCTCAAGACGAAGCAAGTTTGAATATAAAAGATAAAATTCTAAAGCTAAGAGCTTGGAAAAAAGCTGACGAGCTTTATTTTTATAACGAGCTTGTTTTAAGCACAATAAACGATTACCATCTATATCATAACAATATAGATTTAGAATTAAAACAAAAAATTGGCAAGAATATTGAGCATGTAATATTCGCATCCAAGCATAAAAGTGAGACAAAGCTGTCTACACTAAGTGTTCATTCAATAGGTAATTATGGTATAGCAGAGCTTGGAGGAAAAGATAGAGAGCTCGTTCCTGCTTCGCCGCATCTTAAGAGCGAAGCATTAAGAATATTAGCTAAGAAAGCAAAGGAGAAAAATTTAGAATATAAAATTTCTTTTGAGGTAACGCATCACGGCCCTTTCCTCAGCACTCCAAGCTTTTTTATAGAAATAGGGAGTGATGAAAGTGCTTGGAAAGACGGAAGTGCTGGCGAAATTATTGCGAGCACTATTTTAGAGGCAGTTAGAAATAAGCAAAAATATCCAATTGCAGTAGGAGTGGGTGGCAGCCATTATGCACCTCGGTTTACAGAAGTAGCGCTAACCAAAAAAATTTCGTTTGCGCACCTTGTACCGAGCTATCAAATTGGTAATTTAAACGACGAAATGATTGACAAGCTTTTAAAAGTTTCAAGTGCTGAGGTAGTCTACTTCCATAGAAAAGCGCTTAATAAAGAGATCTATAGAAAACTAGAGGAAATATTTACTGAGAAAGGTATGAAAGTTGTAAGAGAAAAGGATTTGGAAGATTTATAGCGTGCTATTTTCTCTGCGATACCAAGACATTCCAAATAATCTTCTAAAGTATGGCATAAACTAGGAAATGAGTCTGAGGTTATCTCAGAAATTATTTTGTTTTTTTCTATTACTGTTTTTACAAACTGATAGTTATCTATTCTTAGCGAGCTTTCAATGATAGAGCAAATTTCTTTGCTCTCGTAATCAAGCACAAGCTTGCAGTAAATTTTCATTTTCTCAGCCCAATTGTCTTTCTATAATTTCAGCTAATATTTTCAAAAACTCGTTGAGTTTATGCTCTGCTATTGTGGCGCCAGCTGCAATTGCATGACCGCCACCATGACCTCCAACAGCTTCAGACGATTTTTTCAATGCCGCTGCCAAATCAAGACCTTTTATTATTAGTTCTTTGCTACCTCTAGCAGAAATTTTCAGTTTACCATTGCTTGGCGAAAATGCGATTACAGGCTTGCCTTTGTCAAGTAGATAGCTTATACCTATACCTGCAACTACACCAGCTAGACTGGGATTATTGCACCTAAAATACTGGACTCTACCAAGAGTTTTTATTTTAGTTGGTAGAGACAAAACTTCTTTTCTTAACTCTTCCCCGTAACGAGTTTTAAGCTCAATTCCTTTAGCAATAAAATCTTTATTTAGGCATATAGCAAGTCCTAAAGAGGCGTTGTCAGTTCTACCGCACGCATCTAGTATAGAGGCAAGTTCGTGAGCGTAAATCTGATACTTAGCAATGTAGTAGCGATTAAATTTCCGCTCTAGAATTTCGTAATCCACATCTCGCGCAAGTGCATGAATTAGAAAAAGCGAATTTAGGTAGCGCTCTTTTGTTTTCGATAACTTGTAAAATTTCTCAATTGAATATTCCTCTTCAGTTAAGCTAAGACCTTTCTCAATTTTTAGTTGCTTTTTTTCTAAAGCTTTATCTATGACTTGCTTGTTAATACCTCGTAACGGCAATTGCTTGTCACCGACCATTCCTGCAAGTGCTAGCCCAACAAGATCATAATTACTTTCTGCTCTGTTTTCTGCTAAAAGATAGGCTAAACAGGAAGCGCAGCATTCATCGCCACCGTTGATGCCGAACAAATGCGGATTTATATGATAAACTAAAGATTCCTTTTCAGGAAAATGATGGTCCAAAACAATTATAGTTCTGTACTTAGCCTGTAGCTTTTCAACTTCTTCTATTTTGCTGCTACCTAAATCTAAGAACATAGCTAATTCGCTGGAAGACTTCTCTGCCAGTAGCTTTTTAATAAGGTCGGATGAAAAATCTTTTACTATGGTGCATTGAAATTTTATCTTCTCTCTCAGCAAAAGATTGCAAATAATACCTGCAGCAGCGGTGCCATCGCTATCGTAATGCGATATTATTCTAGCAGCGCTAATATCTTTTGAAAAGAGGCTTGCCACTTCTTTGATTCTCTGGAACATGACTATTCTACAAATATTCTAGCCGACTCAATAGAATACTCCCAGTCCTGTGGCAACACCTGCTCCTTCTTGTAATACTTTACAAGACTCCTAATCTTAGATTCTATTAGAGTAAGTCCGCGCTTGTTATGGTAATCCCTAGGATTTTTCTCAACATGCTTAGCAGTAGCTACTGCTCTTTTGATGAGAGCTCTAAGATCTTCAGGTATTTTGGGCGCTAACCCTTTAGCTCTGAGAATCTCAGTAATACTTTTACCAGTAGCTGATTTCACATTACCAACACCATATTGATCTCTTAAAATAACACCAATTTTAGCGCTAGTAATACCTTCTTTTGCAAGTTTAAGAGTTGTTTCTTCAATCTCACTAACGCTTAACGGCTGCCACGCTGGCTTGGCCTTCTCGTGTTCGAGAGGTTTTTTCCTTGTGAATGGTAACGGCATTATTTTCACCCCTTCAACTTAACTTTAAAACAGTCAATAGAACTAATAAAATCTTGGAAGCTAATCTTCTCCTTGTACTCTTCCAAGCATTCATATCGATTAGGGCAGAGCAGGCAACTTCTTCCTATAAAACTGCGCAATTTAAGAACTGTCCTTTCATCGAGCTCTATAAAAGTATCTGAATAGATAGCACCTTCAACCTCTTTGGGATAAGCTATGATGTTCTTCTCAAGCTCCTGGGCAGGTAAAGGCTCTGCTTCTATAATCACGGGCGCTCTCTCCTCAGCAACTGTAGCTTCTTCTTCGATGGCTTCTTTTTTAGGAGGTGGCATCCACATAATCGTTATCACAATAAGTATTATAAAAAGAGCAGAGCCTAGATAAAGCCACTGGTCAAAGCCTAAAGGCTCATAAGCTCTTGCATAGCCTAATGTTTTACCAAGTGCCAATAAAATTACCCAAACAGTATAAATTATTGCAACTATAGGTATGAGCAGGAACCATCTGCTTCTAAGCTCTACAGAAGTCATCTTAAAAGAGTATATGGAATAAGGTATAATTAAAAGTTTTCTACTTAAATGATTTAGGAGTTTATAAAATTTCTATGACTGTCTCACCTCTCACCTTCTCATGAGGAAACATTAAATTTACCCTAAGAATGTACATTCCTGGAGAATACCCGTCTGTTTGCCACACATCTTTTGTAATAAATTCTTCAGAGTGGGGTGGAATTACTCTAGGGTAGTCTACCGGAGTAATGTCTACTCCCGAATGATAAACTTCTTCTTCACCAGAATTTTCTTTCTTATAAATTAGAATTTCATAATTCGGGCTCATTAAACTAAAATTTTCCTCCATATCATTAACAATGAATATCGTATAAGTAACGTTCTCTCCTTGCGCGTATATTTTTTGTCAGTAACTATTTTAAGCCAGACCTTTGGAGTACCACTATCTGTTATACTGCTCCGCCAAACTGATATCGCCGCTACCACCGCGATAACGCATACTGAGATACACAGCAACATCCAAAATTTTTTGTGCTTTTTATACGTACCTATAGTAGACATAATTATCTCCTGGAGGATTATCAATCCACATTATTCCTAGATCGGGTCTTCCGTCTGTATCTAAATGAGCAAAGGCAATTCCAGCACCTTGGTTTTCATGTCCTACCCAACCGGGCTTAGTTTTTAGTGAGAATATCACTTAAACTCAGCAGATAGATTCAACGAAAAAGCTAGTCAAGAATAGCCTCGTCGCTGAGTTTACTCGTAGATTATGGCAGTTTCTGTTCGCGCTACGCCCACAATAGCATGGATTTTGGCAAGCACAAGCTCTGAAAGTACTTTGAAATCACTAGCCTCAACAAGCGCTATTACGTCAAATGTCCCTGTAACAGCATATGCTGAGCTCACACCATTAAGCTTAGATACTGCCTCAGCTACTGGTTTAGCCTTGCCAGCCACTGTCTG
>JASEFT010000055.1 GCA_030018475.1 Candidatus Thermoplasmatota archaeon | reverse complement strand
CCATCCCAAAGCGGTGATGGGTTTAGAGGATATTATTTATTCTGTGCGACACAGCAGTTTCAGTAGTCTTTTAGCTTATCTGCTTTCATAAACTCCCTCAGCAAAGAAGTTGCGTAAGAGCCTTTTGGTAATTGGAATTTGAGTTTGAGCTGACTATCGTTTATTTTATACTCAAACGAGCTCAGAGGCGCAAGTAAATTTCTTCTCTCGCCTCTAGAAGAAAGCTCGGGAATATTTGGTATAATAAAATCTTCTCTTCTCAACGCTTCTTCCTCAATTATTTTACGTTCAAGTTCGCCTTGCAGACCCCCTGGCAATATTGTATCAAACCCAAAAATAGTACCTGAAACAAATGCTTTTCCTTCTTTTATCTTTTGATTTAATTTACTAATATTTCTTTCATCAGCTTTTATAAATGTGTTATGAGCTGGTAAATTATATTTATCGACAGGCATTACAAAATCGCCCAATAAAGCCTCATTGAGAGGCATTTTCAAAGTTATCCTTTTACTTAATGCCCTATTAAAAATATAGGCTTGATAAGCATGAATGAACATCAACAGCAAATTTTTTGGTAATTGTCTTAAAGCGTTTACATAATCGTTAGGATATTTGGCAAGGTAATGAATAATAGCACGTTCAAATATAAGGTCTTTAGGATACAGCTGCAAAGCCTTCTTAAAATCGTAACTGCTACCTAAAAAGTTTCTAGCCCGTTGAATCTCTTCACGCTCTTCTTCAGAAGGCATTGTAATATAGCTCATAACAGCTTTTTCAAAGTCTTTTTTGATAATATATTTGCCTATAAGATGTGTCACAGGTCTCACTATGCCAAACCTTTGCACACCATAGAAATTTGGGATACCGGCAAGTGCTAAAAGCTCGGTAGCTGTACTTTCAACTAGCCTTGTAAGTTTAGTATTAGGTATTTTAATCTCTTTAATTGTAATCTCAAATTTATTTCCGAGTAGTTCTCCAATCTCAAGAGCTCTGTTTGATGAGTAAAGCTCTAAAATTTCTATATCGGGTAGCTTAAGAGCTGCAACTCTCTCCTTAGGAACTTCGAACGCAAATAGTTGTGTAGTTACAGCTCTTTTATCTTTAGTGCCTGCAAAATGTATCTTTTTCCTTGTAATTCTAAGTGCTCTCGCAAACTCTCTTACAAGTTTGTTAGTTTCCCAGTTCCTAGCTCTTATATTGGCGATTGTATACTTTCCGTTTTCTTGGGGTTTAGGCGCAAGCGCAAGCTCCTCTACAATAAAATCATCGCAACAAACTTTTAGTTTTCCACCAATACCTTCTGTATTTGTATAAAAAACCTCCAATCCAAGTTTTCTCTCCTCTTCGCATGCCAGCATTTTTCTAGCTAAACAGGCTCATGTTTTTTACCTGCTTTAGCAACTACTTTTTTAAATTCAGCTTCAAAACCATTAAGTTCTTTTGCAAATTTACGAACTGCTTTCCTTAAAGCTTCTTTTGGCGAGCCTTTCTTAGCCCTTATAAAAATTTTAGGTTTCCCAGTCAGTGGATGATCGGTAGTACAATAAGCGAGCTCTACATTACTATCTTCTAAAAGTAGCGCTTCTAAAGCATTTAGGAAGCCCAAATCCTCATTAACTTCTAGCTCAATAACCTTTCTATCCTTATTCAATACTTTCATATTTTCCAGGATGACTGTTCCAATATATATTTTTATCGATAGTCTAAAATAGCGCTACCATATAATTAATAACTATGCAAATTATGGTGGAGCTTTCTGGCGAGCATCCCACACTGCCTATTGCCGAGCTACTTTCGTGCTTTTACAGCTTCAAGCCTAAAATCGTTTTGAGAGATGAGAGAATAGCTGTAATAGCTGTTCCTGAGCGAGCGTTGTTTGAGATTAAAAAATTAGCATTCTCTCGTCACGCTAGTAAATTTATGTTCTCAAGCCCTTTAGCTGAGCTTTTAGAGCGCACTAAAAATATAAATTTAGAGAGCAGAACTTTTAGAGTCAGAGTTAAAAAAATCGGTGCTAAAATTCAACGGCAAGGACTTGAGGCTAAAGTTGGTAGCGCTATTCTAGCTAGTAACTCACACTCAAAAGTAGATTTGAGCAATCCCCAGAGCGAAATTAGAGTAGCAATTGTAGGGAATAAATGTTATGTTGGCGAAAGTATTATTGAGCTTAACAGAAAAGCTTTAGAAGCTCGAAAGCCGCAATACAGACCTTTTTTTTCACCAATTTCTTTACATCCTAGAATTGCAAGAGCTCTTGTAAATTTAAGTCGAGTTAAAGAAGGCGAAATTCTAGTAGATCCTTTCTGCGGTACAGGTGGAATATTAATCGAGGCAGGGCTTATTGGATTAAGAATTGTTGGATGTGATATAGATATGAGAATGATCGAAGGCACTAAAAAGAACTTGGAATTTTTTAATATTCGTGATTACGAGCTATTTCAAGCAGATGTTGGCGAAATAACTAAATTTATCAAAAGTTGCGATGCTATAGTGACTGATCCGCCCTACGGTAGAAGCGCAACTACCAGAAGAGAAAAGGTGCTTGAGCTCTACCAAAGAGCTTTCAAATGTTTTAAAAAAATTTTGAAAGAAGGCAAATATCTCGTTGTAGTACTTCCTAATCAAGAAGCGATAGAACTTGGAACTGAGTATTTCAAGCTTGCTGAGATTCACAATCTGCGCGTTCACAAATCACTAATGAGAAATATATGCGTTTACAAGAATTAACTATTTTATTTCTAAATCAAGCGCTACATGAGTAACGCCAGGAGCGTAAGATTTTACTTTTATAAATTTAAGAATTTTTACTCTCTTTTTCTCTCTTTCAACAACGCTTTTAACTTTGTCGCAAAACTCTTCAGGTAACAACTCATTAGGACAGTTCTCATGATAGTGGATAATGCCGCCTTGGGACTTTAAAATTCTCAACGCTTTCGGTAGATAGAGAGAAGTGTCTTTAAGGTAGCCCATTATAACTCTATCTGCTAAACACTCTTTTGCTTTCAAGCAATCTTCAAGCCAAGGCTCTACAATATTTTGAACTTTGTTTAGCTCAATA
This sequence comes from Candidatus Thermoplasmatota archaeon, assembly GCA_030018475.1. Lineage (NCBI taxonomy): Archaea > Methanobacteriati > Thermoplasmatota > Thermoplasmatota archaeon. The sequence continues at coordinate 5,909 of JASEFT010000055.1, read as the reverse complement.
TTATTGCAAAGGTATTTGTAAGCAATAGGATTTATTTCGTACGCTAGTATCTTCTTAGGCTTGGAATAAAAAGCTAACGGTATTGAGAAATAGCCTATACCCGCAAACATATCAACAACGATTTCATTACTATTAGAAATGCTTGCCATCCTTTTGCGCTCTTCTAAATTACCTGAGGACAGCATTATTTTAGCAACATCTAGCTTGAATTTTATTTTATTCTCTTTGTGAACAGTTTCCGTACTTTCGCCGAACAGCTTTTTTACCGAAGCCTCTCTTTTCACGCCATGAATGCCCAAATATTTAACTACAGTCTTAGCATGGAGTACTTTTCCATAAACTTCAGCAACCTCATTTTCAAAATTTTCCAGCGCTGGAGGCATTTTGAGCAAGAGAACATCTCCAAGCTTTTCCCATTTTTTAGGCAGCTCTTTTTTTAGCCTGTCAGGAATGTTTACAAGTTGTAGTATATTCTCAAAGGGGTTTTTAGGTACAAATCTAACAATCTTTTTCTGCCTAGCAAGCACAACATCGTAGCCTTTTATAAAATTATAATCTTGTATATTTCCGGAGCGCACCGGTATTTCAACGAATTTTCCAACTTTTATAAATTTTCTTGTATTATCTACAAGCCTTTTTTGTGTTAAGAGCTTGCGCACCTGTTCCACAAGCTCATTCTTTACTTTCACAGCAAACATTTAATTAGCCTCAAAATTATAATGGCGTTGTGAAAAAAATATGCTTTTTGGTCTTGGCACTGGTAGTTTTAATACCGTACTTCTCAGCACAATCAGCAGCTCAGCCCTATAGAGCTCAGCCTACAGGGCATGTTGAATCAATTTACGAGCTAAAATTTGTTAATATGACTAAAATAGAGTTGGGAGCTAAGTTTGGCATTTACAAAACAGAGATAGGAGGCAAGGTATTCACAGCAGATGCTATAAGAGAAAACTCTACAAATGCGACTCTTGTCGAGGAACTCAAATCAGAAGTTGATTGCGTTGTCAACGGAGTGCTGGGCATAACGTTTGCGAACGATAACATAACTCTTGAAGATACGATTGTAGATAATTCCAGCTTGAGCATTGAATTAGTAAATAAGGGTTTGCCAGTCAATTTAACTAAAAATGCCACAATAACATTTAGTGAAACTTTGCTCGGTTTTAAACAAAAGCTAAACCTTTCTGACTTCGAAGAGGTTTTAAGGGGCATGCTTTCAGCGGGCGCGAAACTTAACAAAACTTTTGAGTTGAGCGCAGACCCAGGCTATAAAAACAAGTTTGTTTTGATAGCGCCAGAGTATGCGCTCATTAAAAGCGAGGACGAAGATTATTCTAACCAGACCGCAACATGGACAGTTGACAATTTAAACGGCACTACAAAAAAATCTGAGAGCAAGATTTTGAGTATTGCGGCAAAAAGAATACCCCAATATACCGAGAGTAAAATAGATGTTTTTATTGCTATCGACCTCTATAAAATAGATATTTTCAAATTTAGTGGTAGAGTGAACCTAAGCTTTTCAACTTTGTTTTACTGGGGCAGAGTGCCAAGCGATTTTTTGCTCTTTGAAAATGTAACTATAGATTATATAAATGCAGACTTGATAAGATTGATGATTGCTAAAGAGCTTTTTGAAATAGGCAATTTGACAAAGGGGTTCGAGGAAGTATTTTCTAATTTAACTTCGATATTTGGCGAAAATGTGAGTATGAAAATTTTTGTAGTTAACGAATCGCTCCGAGGCTATGATTTAACTAACATGAGTGGCGAGTCCCCTATCGAGATAAGAGGGCATGCAGATTTTGAGTTCAAACTAAAGAAAGAAAAAAAGAATTTTAGTAATCTAGAGTTAGCTATTTTCGAAGGCTGGTTTACTGTGCCTCTGAATTTCCCGTTACAGGGTTTTGAGGAATGTAATACAACATTTAAATTAATTTTGCCTCCAGGGCTCAAAATATTCGAACTTCGCGATAATCTTGGAAGAGCAGTGAAGGGGAGTGAAAAAGGCAGAGATTACTGTGAGCTTTGGCTTAAAGGTAACGAAACAGACGAAGTTTATATTACACTGGATCTAACTCCTTTTATAATGAATTTTACACTACCTTTCATAATGATTGGAATTATACTCGGAGTAGCGGGCATAGTAATTAAAATAATCAGCTGGCGTGAAGAAAGATTTATTAGAACAAGTCTTTGAGTAGAGGCATTAGCAAACTAGCTGTTTGTGGAGAGCGGAATAAAGCTTTTATTACTTTAGAATGATAATCAATATCGCCATACTCTGACACTAAAGCTAAGGTTCTGTCGTTGTTAAGCTTGCTCAAAATCCGATCGAAATCTCTCTCTTTTAACTGCTTGAAAAAAGCTCTTGCAATCAATCCCATTTTTAGCTCTTTATAGAGCTTTGAACGCCATAGCCTTTGATATTCTTTTAAAACTTTGGCATTGTAGCATCCTTTTTCTAAAGCTTGAGTTGCTACTTCAGCGCAACATTGCGCAGAGACCAATCCTGTATAAATACCGCCTCCGGAAAGAGGCTTAACCTGACATGCGGAATTACCGACGAGCATCACATTGTCAGTATAGGTTCTTTCAGCTAAGCCTAGCGGAATGATACCTGCGTTAAAAGAAATTAATTTTTTTGAGTTGAGCAAATCCAGAAATTTTTTGAAATACCGATAAGTATTTGCTCTAGCGCACAATCCAATTTTAGCGACCCCGTTGAGCGGTATAACCCAAGCGAAGAAATCAGGTGCTAAATTTCTAGCTACGAAAATATCAATATAATCTTGCTCCCGTTCAAAAACTATTTCCGCACTAATGCCACTTAGTAGCTCCTTCGGTCTTGATAGTTGAAAGGCCTTCGCTACTACGCTATTAGCGCCATCTGCACCTACAAAAATATTGCATTCCAATGTATCTTCTTTTCCGTCTTTAAGAAATTGCACGTAAATTTTGCTTCTATCAGATATTCTTTTAGCGCTTATCGCTTTAGCACCGAGCAAGAGCTCGACACCTTTATTCAGAGCTTCTTTAGCTAATATTTTATCAAACTTTGCTCTGTCTATTGCTACTGCCTTTGTATCTTTAGCCTCAACAAAAAGCTCTTCATTACTAGAACGAATTTTTGCAGATTTAAATTCTTTAAGTATCGCTCTTTTCGCATTTGTAATTTCAATAACTCTTGGCGAAACTAACCCGGCGCACTGCACTGGGTAGCCAATTTCGCAATGCTCCTCAAGCAATATTACAGAAAAACCTTTTTCAGCAATGAGTTTGGCTGTATAGCAGCCTATTGCGCTAGCGCCCACAATAGCGACATCGTAACTCATCTTTTTATCTCAACTAATCCTTTTTCTGCATCTACAAAAAGCTTATCACCATTCTTAATCTTCTCAAGCTCAATTTTATCGACGCAAGGAATTCCAGCTAGAATTACACCTGTAGCTACAATTGTTTCCGTCTCTTTATTTACAATTGCTTTTGGCGCTACACCGTTCTTTTTCAAGCCGTAGATTACATAAGAGCCTACAGTAGAGCCTTTACCGCAGGGAAAAACTAAAATTTTATCTTTCACGCATTTGCCTTCAAGCTCATGACCTTTTTCTATAACTAAGCCTGTCTTCGCATCTATCCCGCCGTAGAAGCCAATAGGCTCTTTTGAGACGAGCGCTACGCCCTCTACTTTGCCAGGGTAAATAGTTCTTCCTTTCATACTTACTTTACCACCTTCTTTATCAACTCTTCAATATTATTAAACACGACCTTCTGTTTACAAAAGCCAGGTAAATAATTCGCAGCTTTGCCAGAGTTAACAGCTGTTGTTTTGTAGCCCATTTGCTCGATTGGCGCTACTACCATACATGTATCTGCAACTATCCTGCCGCCAGCTTTCTCTATAATCTCAGTAAGCCCTAACCTATTTGCAAGATCTTTCATCACTCTTGATGTGCAAATCCAAAGGGGCTTCCTCAGCTTTTTACCAGCTAATTTTTCTACAAGCTCTTTTATTTCATGTAAAGACGCATGAGGACAGCCGAAAACAAGAATATCAGGCTCTTCTCCGGTATTCAGCTTTTCATAGCTTTCTTTTATTTCTTTCTCGCTAACATCAATTTTCTCAAGCCCTTTTACATCTATTAAGTGCGCCTCAGGTGTAATATTCTCAACATGGTAAAGTGCCACTGCACCTGATGCAGCCATTGCAGCTCCAAGCGCTTTTAATTGATCTGTACTCGCATTCTTTATACCAATAAAATAAGGAATTTTATCTTTGATTTGCTTGCCGACACAGTACCCTAAAGCGCCGAAATCAGAATTCCATTTTAGCTCAGCATTAACTTTTATAACTACATTAGGCTTTCTGTTTTCATCTAAATGGAAGCCATAGTTTGGTGTTACGCCGCAAAGCGCACTTGCTAAAGCGCTTGGACCACCTTCTCTATTTGTTCTCGCTCCTATCACACTATTAGCAAAAGAAACTGCTGAGCTTTCAGACCATGCTATATGCTCTCTAAACCTAGGTAAACTACCTGCAAGATAAGGCGTACAAGTAGCTGTAATTACAATACCCATTTTTTTGAATGACTCTATAATTTTCATTTGTTTATGCGCAAAGTCCTCAGGAAATCCTAACTCTTTCCAACTCTCTAAATCCATTCCCGCAGGATTAAGATAAGTTAGAACTTTTACTTTTGCGCCTTTGCTCGAATAATCTTCCAAAAACTCTAATCCTGGGTCGCCAATAGATTTGAAAGATACTCCTGCAACTTGCGCACTAACAATTGGTATCATTTTATCAGCGTCGTAAATTTCGCCTAGCCTCACAAGCAGTCTAAAATTTTTTTCAAGCACTTCTCCGTATTCGCCTTTTAAAATTTTTTCCTGCTCTTGTGTTAAATACATAGCGCAGATATCGCGTTTTAGGAATAAATAACTAACTAGGTAGAGCATTTACGATACTTTTATTTTGTCGATATGCAATTTAAAGCATAATGCAAAGCGCTAAAAAACTCATAATTGCTTCTATTTCAGGCTTTTTCATAGGTTTTGCTGCCGGCTTGGTAGGGGTAGGTGGCGGCGAATTCAGATTGCCTATACTTGTTGGAGTGCTTGGCTTTTCTGTAGCTATAGCTGCAAATATAAATCTTTTAATAGGAGTAGTAACAGTTACCGTAGGTCTTTTAAGAAGAATTCAAACCGGTTTTCTATTTCCAACATTTGATATAATTTTGGCTATGTGCTTTGGCTCTATCTTAGGAGCTTATTTTGGTGCATGGCTTACTGGGAAAGTAAAAGAAAAATACCTAAAAATATTTCTGGCAATTTTTCTTGTAATGCTAGGGATTAAACTCATTACAGAGCCGCTTACTCATCTAAAAACATATTTCTTACCAGCTTTTCCTCTCAATATTACTCTTGCGCTGATTTTCGGTATTTTGATAGGCGTTGTTTGCGGCGCTTTGGGTGTAGCAGGAGGAGAGCTTAGAATACCTACTTTTATGTATGTGTTCTCACTACCTATAAAATCTGCAGGTACAGCCAGCTTGCTTGTATCAATACCAGCAGTGCTCTCAGGCGCCTTCAAACATATAAAAATGGGACATTTGAATAGAGAAGGCAAAATTATTTGCATTGCCATGGGTGTACCGGCAATGATTGGCGCGTTTTTGGGCGCGAGTATGCTCGGCATCGTGAGTGAAGATTTTTTAAAAATACTTCTGGGGATTATTCTCCTAGCTGCAACTGTGAGAGTGATAAAACCTTAAATAAAAGAAGCCTTTCTTTCTCTTTAAAAAGAGAAAGAAACTCTTCAGGGAAAGAAAGAGAAAAGGGAAAGAGAAAAGAAAAGAAATCCCATGTTTTTCTTTTCCCGTGAAGGGCTTTTCTTTTTTCTAAAAAGAAAA
>JASEFT010000054.1 GCA_030018475.1 Candidatus Thermoplasmatota archaeon | reverse complement strand
TACGTTTCCGTTCGCCGTTTGCACTGCTACCAAAGGAAGAAAGCACCATACTACTAACAAAACTGCAAACCCCTTCCTGCTCATTTCCCTTCCCTCCCCTTGACCCACTCTTCTAAGATTTTCGTAATACTTTCTTCTAAGGTTTCTGTGCCATATCTTCTTTTTGCTTCTCTTTTTATTTTCTCAGCCATATCCTTTGGCACATTCAAGTTAATTGTTCCTTCACGCAAAAATGTTTGTATGACCGAATCGAATGTTACGCGCTTTCCTGCCTCGAGCTGTCTTTTAGAGCTCTCAAGAATAAGCATCTTATGTGTTTCTGGTTTTAGTTTGACTGACTTTAGTTTGGTCACTTCTTCACTCATGAGGACTCTAATGTATTTACATGTATATGGCTTTTCCTACTTTACATACTTTAAGTTTTTCCTCCAGCGCCGTCTGCTCGTCCAATGGCAGTATCCCATACTCTAAGAGCGCGAGATATTCAATCAAGAGCCAATCTTTTCAACCCCACCAGATCATATATCTTGTCAGAGCTTACAATCATATCGCTTCCGCAGTAAATTGCATGGAGCGCATCAGAAGGAGTCATGTTATATTTTCGCATAAGATAGCATGCCCCGAGATGCCCCTCAATCCCTATTGCTGGATCTCTTATCTCTACAAGCTCAGCAGCTCTCTCTATAATCCTTATCGGGTCTTTGTTCTCCCTGTAAGCCAATATCATCAGCTCTCTCAGAGTTAGGGTAGATGTCCATAGCTCGTCTTTATGCTTAGAATATATGGTTTCTGCGCTTTTTCTCAATCTATCTTTCTTGCTGAGCAGAGCGATAAAAAAATCTGTATCAGCATACAAATCAATCACCGCTCTTCTTCACAAATCTCATTGCTTCCCCAAGTATTTCAGCTCTCACTTTAGACAGGCTCTTTGCGTGCCGCCAAACCGTTTGAAACTCTTTGAGAGGGCTCTTAGAGCTCTTAATCCTATGAAGGACCACATCGCCATCTGGCAGTGTAATCACTAAGTATTTCGATTTAGTATCCAGAGTGCTGCGCACGGCTTTCGGCAGATAGATTTTTCCTGTTTTGTCTACAGTTACGTACTCCATTTAATTCACTTAATGCTATATCTGTTTCCCAAAATATATAAACTTTTTGGCAAAATATTTGTTATTTTTACCAAATTGCTATCCATCTACCTTAGAACCACTTTCTCTCCCCGTAGTTTTTCGCTCTGCTTGCTCTATCCGATATAGATCACATTTTCCAGCCCTTTGAAGTGTGGGTCTCCTGTCAATACGGGTATATCATACTGCTTCGCTGTCTCGTAGACTATTGCGTCTGCCAGGCTTACTTTCTTCTTAGTTATTTTGCGAAGCTCTTCTCTGGTTCTGCCTGCTCTGGCTGCTATATCAAAAGATAGATCTAGGATTGTAGACTTTGCTTTAATAAACAAAAGTGCTTCTTCCAGCTTTTTCGGCAGCTCTAGATAGAGCTTCGCTGCTATTTCTGCAACTGCCATTATTGGTGTGGTTGTATTCTCTCGCTCTATATAGCTCTCCACTGTATCAGCTCCTTTTTCGTTTTTGAAATATGCGATCCAGGCGTGGGCATCTAAAGCGCAGCTATACATCGAAAACCTCTTCCTCTTCTTTTTCTGTCAGCGGCTTTAGTTTAGGGTAAGCGCCTTTTAAGGATGAGGGAACTCTTTTTCTAAGTCTTACAAGTCGTGATATTAGCTCATCCATGCTGGATGCCCCTTCTTCCTCTTTGAGATCTTTGAGTATTTGGAGAGTGCTTTTTTTAACAGCTATTGTAGCGTTTGCCATTTTTATAATAATATTTATAGTTATAACTATATTTATATTTTTCTATGCGTCTGTAAAGCCGAACTGTGTTCAGAAGTACTTTCTCCTCCCGTAGTTTTTTCGCTCTCCAAGCATTTCGTTCAGAAAAAGATACCTCCACAGTGTTCTGTTGAAATTTTTCTCTCTTTTATCCCTCACACAAAATCTCTATAAATTTATGTAGCTCCAAACCTTCTTCCCAATCCATCACATAATTTCCTTCTTCAGTCTCTCTTAACTTAGGAATCTTATTGTAAAGCTCGCTCCCTTTTACACTAGGTAGCTCGAATGTGAATATTCGCCAGGGGTCTTGAGCTCTAACATTTTTCAATCTAAAAGCGTAAATAGGAACAATTCCTGCTTTGATGCAAAGTTTTTTGAGCCAATCAACTTGCTCTTTCAGTCTGGGAGTGTTGCTGAACCAGAATTTTTTTTCTTTCCAAGCTTTAACTTCTATTGGGAAAGAGCAATCTTTTCTTATGGCAACAAGGTCTATTCCGAAAGAGCCTGCAGCTCTAAGCACAATAAAAGGTCTTTTTTTAATTTTATAAAAAGCTCTTTTTATATTTTCTGGGTATGCTTTTGTTGCGCTATCTAAAACCTCCTCATCGTATTGCAATATTCCTTTGAGTTCGCGCTCGTAAATGCTCATTTATTCTGCCTCTTTTTTAAAGTTGAAATTAGCGCTGCGAGAACAGCCGCTACTAAAACAGATACAAGAGTAATTTCAAAAGAGCTTACAGGCTCTGGTGGCGGCTTTAGATAGACTATAGGAAGTATTGCTGTTTGCCTATCAATCTCTTCTCCAGGCATTGGTCCCGTCTTCTTTATTACTCTTACTGTATAATTTCCTGCTAAATATTTTCTACCAGCTAGATCTGTTCTTTCTTCACCCAGCGCTTCAACAATATCTTCTATTTCTATTGACCAAAAAGTCTCTCTATTTATAGTGATAATTTTATTGCATAGCTCGATCTCTTTTGGATTTAGAATTATCACTCTGAATTTTACATGATCGTGGGTTGTCTCGTTCTTGTAAATAGTAACGTTGATTTTAATTCTCTGACCTGGCATGGCATTGTAATGCGAGAACCTGATGTCGTTAGGCGTTATAGGCGTGGAATCTAAAGTGAATGTCCATATTATCTCAGCAGAGTTGTTTGCATTATCTCTCACATATATATAACACTTGTAACTTCCATCGGGCCTTAGAGCTCTGTTCCAGAGCTTACCACTGCTTTTTTCTATAGTAAAATTCTTTGTATGGTCAACGCCGTTGATTTTTATTAATAGTGTAGTCCAGTTTATTCCTGAAAGCGTATCATTTAATACTGCGGAAATGTTCACAGTTATATTTCTTATAAAAGCTTCAGGTTTTAAATTAAAAATCCTTGGCGGAGTGGCATCTAAAATTATATCATCTGATGCAGTAGCTAAATCATAGCCTTCAGCGCCAGTAGCGTTCACTTCTGCATATACTGTTTTTGTCCCGTCGGCTTTCGCAAGAATCCAATCAAAAAGGTTATAAGTCCTAGAGATGTTATACTCAAACCAATCAGACCAGTCGAAATATTCGTTTCTAAACCTTACCATTACTCTTATAGCGTTTGTTGCACTCACAGTTAAATTTAATTTAACAATTTGCGTGTTTGTGTATGTGCTGTTAGTCTCAGTAATGTTGAGACGCACTTCTTTGATTTTAGGAGGTACTACTAACGAGTATGTGATATTTATTTGCACAGTTGCAATATTGCTTGCATTATCTACAGCCCTTACTTTTATAGTATAGTTTGCCTCCGTAGGCGGATTGAATTGATAATCCCACCACGAGTAATTATCCGCTAGAGTTACTGGGCTCCATTGGACTACGACAGTACCATTTTCTTTATAAGTAATATTAATTTCGACTTTATTAATACCTGATAATGTATCGTTGCATGTTCCGTTAATCCAAATTGGCGTAGTATAGAGAGTTGTACCATTCTGAGGAGTTTCTATTGTAACGCTTGGCATTACAGTATCTTTCCTAAACAAGAATCCGAAGCTTCCTGCAGTATAAGTATGCGTTAAAATATTGCCTGCGACATCTGCAACTCTTATACTAATTTTATTCTCTCCTTCTGCTAAACTTTCCCATGCTACAGCCCAGTTAGCTGTGTAATCTGAAGATTGATCCGCAGTGAAAATATCTATCCAAGCGCCGCCATTTATTTGATATTGCGCGTAATCGAGCGGTGCTAGACCAATCCAGCAGAAGTCTATATCAATAACGTTTCCAGGATCTGCGTTGTACCAGTTTGTAGCGCTTCCAGCAGTAGGATAGTTGTAAGTTATAGTTGGTAGTTGTGCATCGTGCTTGAACACGAACAAAGTTACCCAGCTAGCGTTATTGCCAGCTTTGTCTTTTGTCATTATCCTGAAGTAGTATGTGCCGTTTTCTCCAGCGCAGGAAGTTGTGTTTGTAGTTATGTAGTTATTCGCAGTACCTGTTTCGCTTAGTCCGAAATACCAGTAAAAGCCCTCTACACCTGCTAAATTATCGCTAGGCCAGTCCCATTTAAATGTAGGACTCTTTACAGTATTCTGCCATGTATTGTTCTGCGCTCCGTTCGTTTCTGTAGCAGGCGGTGTCGGATTGTTTGGAGGAGTGATATCAATTTTGAAAGGTCCTATATGGTAAGCGGTAGTGTTTAAATTACTCGCATTGTCTTTAGTCCTTATATGCAGATACCAATACCCTTCCGGCAGTACAGGACTTTCGTTGTAATTGGTTGTAGTGTAGTTATCTGAGGTTGTTGGAATAGTTGTAGAATCTGCAGTCCAGGCGTAATAAAACCCTGCGACGCCGCTAGGTGCATCTGAATGCCCGCTCCAGGTAACGTTTATTACTTGAATATTAGTCCATGTATCTACAGGAACAGTGCTTGTGAAAGAGTTTGGATTGTTTGGTGCTGTAATATCTATCTTCACCTTCCACCAGTAGCTACCCCAACTACCTGCCTTGTCTTTTATTCTGAATCTTATTCTTAGTGGGTCGCCGTCAGATTGAGTGCTCCCAGTCGCAAAAGCAACGTTATTTGCATAAATTGTAGCTGTAGTCTCGCTTCCTTCATAACTACACGCAAAAGGACCGCTCCATGAAGAGCCTGAAGTTGTAGAATAGTAATATTCTGCAGACGAAAGATTCAGTTTAGATAGGTAGTCTGAGCATTCTATACGACAGCTTACGGTACTCTCATTTACCCAAATTGTGTTAGATACCCAAACAGTAGAAGATTGAGCTTTTACTTCGGGATTGCCCCAGGAGCCAGGTGGTTGAGTATCTACACCTGCAAGCGCATCTTTCTCAGCAGGCGCAAGTTCTTCATTTGTAGCATTATCTATCGCAATAGAATAAAACTGATAATAGCCATCCCCGTCAGGGGAAGTAAATGTAAAAGAGACTGTGCAATTGTGAGGATCTGTGAAAGAGGGTGTAGAGTTTGTATCAAAATAGCTCCACGTAGGAGGCCAACTTACATTATCATTACAATATCTATAATACAAGGAAATATTTTTCACACCGCTTTCTCCACCAGTTGCATTATAATCGCTTGCATTCGCAGTAATTGTAAATGCAGTAGAATTCTGCCAATAAGGCGAGATCGTATTAACAAAAGAAGTTGCCTTTGTAATGTCTATACCTGCTTTTGCAATATTAGACTGTGCTTTTTGATTTGCGCTATCTGTAGCATTAACGTAAAACTCGTAATAGCCGTCTGCAGTGCCGTCAAACGTAAAATTACCTTCTGCTGAAGTGCCTGAGATTGGTTGCGAAGAATATTCTGTCCAGCTGCCCCATGAGACGTTATCTTGGGAATATCTGTAGTAGAGAGTAATCGATACTAAGTTATTATCGTCTGTCGCATTCCAAGAAATGCTAAGTGTATTTGAGTTCTTCCAATAAGGCGGCGCAATGTTTGCATTTGCAGTAGGTGGGTTATCTATCACGCCTATAGGCTGAGTTGTATAAACATAAGCTCTTCCTTTATTACCGCTATAGCCAGGCGCACCAATAATAACATCAGGATAGTTATCGTTATTTATATCGCCGGCAAGATAAACAGAGAGACCAAATTTATCATTTGCATTTTCACCGTAAGCAGTGTAGTTCGCATCGAGTGCTGAGAGACTTGGTGGGATATTTGCAGAGCCGTTGAAAATGTAAACCGCTCCTTTAGCACTTGCATTATAAGGTGCACCTATAATAGTATCGTTATAGCCATCGTTATTAAGATCGCCGCCTGAAACAGAATAGCCGAATTGGTCACCAGGCGCAGAGCCATTGATAGTTACGTTAGCTACTATATAAACTTTAAAACCTAAATCTGTACCTGTGAGTTTACTCCATGAGGGTGGTGTGCCATACACCATATTCCCATCCGGAAATGGGTTTTTCCTATTGTAGTACCAGGCATATCCATGACCTGCTGCTCCACCATCCTTTGCAACTATCCAGTAGCGCGTACCTGCTGTAACTGTTGCCGATGCAGAAAAGATTATATCTCTCCACTCACCATACGCTGAAAAATCCACCCTTTCAATAGAAGATAAAGTGAGGCCTCCGGGCGTATCGGTAGCAGTATTATTCTCAATCGAAATATTCATCCCAGGCGAATCTGCGCCCGCATCCCATGCTCCTATAGATATTTTCCAAAGCTTCCCGCTTATAGGTGCGATAAAAGATTGCCCTAATGAGTACTCGGTATCTACCCTGTAACCAACGCTACTGTTAGTACCCGCATACGCAAATACGGAGCTTCTAAAAGGACTGAGATACCCATAGCATCTCCCTCTACTGACATTCCAGTCTGGTGCGCCAATAATTACATCTTTGTAACCGTTTGCATCAAGATCTACATTACCTGCTATCCCATGCCCGAATCTATTGTTAGGTAGCTCCCCGACTAAAGTAACGTTAGGCACCACACCTACTTCATCCAGCCAGCAGGCGACATTATGAATAAATTTATCTCTCGCACCGCCGCCTGTTTTATCTAAATGAATATAAGAAGTGGATAAGTACACTGCACGATGATAAGGGTAGCCGCCTTCAAATGCTTTTAAAAATACTTCGGTTGCAGGGGCGTTACCAACCCACACATCGGTTACACATTCTACACCGTTAGGCAATGCAGTTACCCGTTTGGTTAAGTCGGTTTCCGCATAGCCCGCAGCGGTATCCGCGGTTATGGTCGTAGGTAATGCATTAGGCCACGTAGCAATAGGATGTTTATTGTCTGTTAAAAAGTGGTTTTCTTCCGTATCTGAAGTAAAAGTATCATAAGGACCGAGTAGCACATCGTCGTAAAAGCTTTCTACTCTATCACGGGTGTATGCAATTTCGCCTCCCTGGAGAAATACGTTAGTACCATTAAGCATATAATTCCTTATTGCCATACGTGCGCCATCGGTACCTAATGGGGCTGTAGCTGCTGCGCATATTACAACTACAAAATTATAGTTGTGCCAATTATACTTGGTGTGGTTAGCAATAATATTATCTCTAGTAACTGTATAGCCCAGAGCTTCGAGTTTAGTTTTAGTAGCCGCAACGTTTGAATGAGTTTCAGGAATGGCAGTATCGTTGAAAAGCAATACAGTTCTCCAGCCGGTAGTGCGTCCATAGTAAATATACACTTTGCCGTTATTGTCTTGAGCTATACTTCTATTGCCTGGTGCGCCGACTGCAATATCGTCGTAGCCGTCGTTATTCACATCGCCAATACCTGCTACTGAATACCCAAAATCTTCGCCAAGCCTGCCTTTAAAAATTACATCCGCACTGCTTGCAGAAGTTGGTATTGAACCATCGCCAAAAAATAGATAAGCTTTACCACCTTCGTGCTCGTATACTATCACATTGTCAATATACCAACCTGCCCGAACGACTGAATCGTCGGTATAAAGCCTAAACTGTATATATACCTTGTACCCAACTGCGTCAGAAATATTATAGTAATTTCTGCGCCATAGATGATTTTCATCGTAGTCCCCCTCTAATGTAAGTATTGTTTCGTGCGTAGCGGCATTTCTTATCAAAATAGTGCAATAATCGTAGGCACCACCTTCTACTTCCAACCAATCCCAGAATGAGAGCCAAGGACAAACTGCCGTCGTTAAATCTATAGTGGTAGAGTTTAGAGCCATAAACGAGTTAAGGTCAGCACCTGCAGCGTAAGTACCGTCAAGGTCGGTTGCCCAACAGTAGGTGCTGGATTGTGCACCTGAAGTAGGGCCATACCCATCTCCGTCTAGTGCATTATCGCCTACAGGGTCGCCGTGCTCCCATTCATCTACTACTCCTGAGCCATAATGGGTCCACCCCCTTAATGGCTGAGAACCAAGCCCCTGAGAACCATACTCCATGTCGTCGTAGAAATGTATTTTTCCAGGAGCGCCCACAATAATATCTTTATTATCAGCGCCATTAACATTACCAGCGCCAGAAACAGAAAACCCAAACTTATTGCCAGCAGCTTCGCCTGTTATCGTCACATTACCCTGCGAATAGAAAACGTTATCTACCCAGCATTTCATCCAGCGAGAGGCGTAGCCTGTAGTAAAGGAGATGTTATTCACGCTTGCAACGGCATTCATGAAAGTAGTTTGCGAGACTTTAAGCGTGCCGTTAATGTAAATGTCGTATCTGTCAGTATCGCAGTCAAATACCAATCTGATTCTATACCATCTAAAAGCGTAATAAGGCTGAATAGTATAAGTGCCTGTGGAGTTCCTAAACTTAATATTTCCATCTGTATCGAAGTCTATCTCCATCGCCGATGTACCGCCGCTTTTGATTGTGCAGTCAGTGTAATTTGTAGTAGTATTCCTCATCATCGCAAACTCAATTATTCCTTTTGTATACGCTGGTAAATCGTTTTTGTACATATAGCATCTGCCTACATTGCTGTTATCTAACATATAGATAGATTTAGCGCCTGTAAGGCTTTCAGTTGTAGAAACCTCTAGAGAAGTACCTGAAGGTTCTACTACAGTCCAATCAGAAGGCTTGCTTCCAGTAGTATAATTCTCCCAGCCCCAGTAAGGACCGCCGTAATAAAGATAAGCTTTGCCTCTCGAGCTTAATGCATCGGGCGCTCCTA
>JASEFT010000053.1 GCA_030018475.1 Candidatus Thermoplasmatota archaeon | reverse complement strand
CAGAAATTTCAAACTCACTAGCGAGCAAAGGAATATCATTTACAGAATTTAATTTCCTATACAAAATCCTATAATCTCTAAGTCTCATTTGATTCTACTTTCATAATAAGACTTATACCTTGTTATATAGCCTGCGATTTTATTGCGCATTGTCTGCGTTTTTACATCTGTAAGCTCCATAACTTTCTTCTTGTTATGCTCGTAATCTAAACTGAACTCATCTGGAAATTTATGAACTAGCTCTTTTGCAATCCTTTTTATAAACGTGGTTCTTATACGACCCATTAGAAGATGTAAGTGTGTTATTGCTATTTTAAACTTTTTTCTAGCAGTAGGGCAAAGATATTTATAAACAAAAACTCAATTTAGTAAAGCTGAAAAATGAGTTCAAAATTACCTGTACCCAGAGCTATGAGCACTCAGCATCCTGACAACGTAAGCATACCCTTTTTTGCAGAAGGTCTCGAGCTTGGTGGCGAGGACGAGATTCAAGAAGCCTACTATGCATTTTCTCATTTAGGCTGCGATGAGCAGATGTGGGACTGCGAAGGTAAAGAAGTGGATAATTTTGTAGTTAAAAAGCTACTAACAAAATATGAGTCTTTTTTCGCTGAGCATAAAATAGGAAAGGAGCTATTTTTAACGTTAAGGGTGCCAAATCCTAGTGTAGAGAAAGCAGAAGGTAAAGTATTGCTAGAGACTTTAGAAAGCATACCAAGATCCTTTGATGTAGCGCAACTATTTTATAAAGAAGACTTACCACCAATTTTCGAAATTATTCTACCAATGACTTCTTCATCCCAGGAACTCGACAGAATTTACAGATATTATTCAGATTTTGTTGTAGGGAAGCAGGATAAAAAGCTTAAAAGCATGGATATTACAATTGGCAATTGGATAGGGAGCTTCAAACCTGAAAAAATCAATATCATACCACTTTTTGAAGATTTGGAACATCTCCTTGCAGCACATACTATCATGGAAAAATATTTAGAAGACAAAAATGTAGAGTATCAAAGAGTGTTTTTAGCGAGAAGTGATCCTGCCATGAATTACGGACTTGTTAGTGCAGTACTGTTAAGCAAAATAGCTTTACAAAGGCTTTATAATCTTGCAGAAAGTATCAATATAGACCTATATCCAATCCTTGGACTTGGCTGCCCACCTTTTAGAGGCAATCTTACGCCTAAAAATGTAGAGAATACTCTAAAAGAATATTCTACCGTACATACTTTCACTATTCAATCCTCATTTAAATATGATAATTCGCCTGAAGAAGTCAGAGCCGGAATAATGAAGTTGAAAGGGCACAGTACTAAAGCGCCTCAGCAGATAGATGAGAAGAAATCTATAGAGCTCATTCATAACTATTCTCAAGAATACAGAAAGCAGATTAAAATTTTAGCGCCTGTGATTAACGAAATTGCTAAGTATGTGCCGAGCAGGAGGAAGAGGAAACTCCATATAGGACTTTTCGGATATGCTCGAAGCGTTGGAGGTATAGCGCTACCTAGAGCGATAACTTTTACATCAGCGCTTTATTCGATCGGCCTGCCACCGGAGCTGCTTGCTATTAATGCACTGACTGAAAAAGAGCTTGAGTTCGTTCGTGATGTATATATTAATTTTGAAAACGATTTGAAAGACGCGCTTCGCTACTTAAACAAGGACTCTCTGAGACTATTACCTGAGCTTGAATCCGCTATAAATAATCTTTCTATCGATTTTGAAAGTGTTGAAGAGCACAAAGTAATAAGTGCGAATATTGTTAACGCACTAAAACATAGCAAGAGCGAAGAACTGAGAGAATACATTACAAGAGCTGCTAATTTAAGAAAATTTCTAGGGTAGTGATAGAGTATGTTAGAGAAAGCAATCGATAACCTAAAACCTCAAATCATAGAAACTTTGCAAGAGCTTGTAAAAATACCAGCGATAGCTCCTAGTAGTGGCGGTGAAGGCGAGCTAAAGAAAGCTGACTACATCTGGAACTTAATCAGCGGGTGGGGCTTCGACGACCTGAAAAGATACGACTGCGATAAAAGACCAAATATAGTTGCAAAAATAGAGGGAGAAAAAAAGCAAACTCTCTGGATAGTGACACATCTTGATATTGTGCCGCCTGGCAATTTAGCGCTATGGAAAACAAACCCTTTCGTGCCTGTAGTAAAAGGAGATAAAATTTACGGTAGAGGCAGCGAAGACAACGGTCAAAGTCTTGTAGCTAGTCTTTATGCATGCAAAGCATTGCTGATGAGCAATAAAAAACCGAATTATAATATAGGGCTTGCAATTGTTAGTGATGAAGAAACAGGTAGCAAGTACGGTATAGAATATCTTATTAAGCAAGGGTTATTTAAAAAGAACGATATTATTTTGGTGCCTGACGCCGGCAACGAGAAAGGAAATTTAATTGAAGTTGCAGAAAAAGCTATTCTATGGCTTAAATTTACAACAAAAGGTAGGCAATGCCATGCCAGTACACCTGAAAAAGGCATAAATGCATTTAGGGCAAGCGTAATTCTTGCTTATAAATTAGATAAAGATTTGCACAATAAATTCAAGTTAAAGAACAAATTATTTTCACCGCCTTATTCTACTTTCGAACTTACTAAAAAAGAGGCTAACGTGCCTAATATCAACACAATTCCAGGGATAGATGTTTTTTACATTGATTGCAGAGTGTTGCCTGAGTACAGACTCAAAGATATTTTGAGAGAATGTAATAGAATCGTTAAAGAAGTTGAAAAAGAAACTGGCACTAAAATAAAAGCTGAGATTACAAACAAATCTGAGGCATCTTATACTAACCCAAACTTACAAATAGTTAAGCAACTCAAAAAAGCGATAAAAGAAGTTTATCATGTTAATGCAATTACCAAAGGTATTGGCGGAGGTACTTGCGCTGGGGTTTTTAGAAGAGCTGGCTATAATGCAATAGTCTGGAGCAGAGTCGATGAGAAAGCGCATGCACCCAATGAATACTGCAGAATCTCAAATTTGATAGGAGATGCTAAAGTATACACGAAATTGTTTCTGAGTTAGCAAAAATTATATTATGTTAAATACATTCTTGAGTTATGCCACACAATCTTTTCCGAAAACTATTAGTAGCGATTTCTATTGCACTGATATTAGCAAGCGCTTGGAGCTTTTCCGAGGCCGACGAAAATGTGCAGTTGAATAAAGGACAAAAAGCTAGCTACACTATTTTCAGCTTGTTTGACAGAGTAGAGCTTGGAGACGACTACCCATACGACTTGGCTACTATCAAGGCTATGACTCTAACGCAACTTAATTGGACAAACGTCGATATAGACGGCGACGGTAATGCAACGACAAATATACCTTTCGAAGGCAAGACAATACTTAAAATAGAAGGTAATTTTAGTAGCGGGCCTTACACAATGGTTCCATGTGCTTCACTCCGAACAGGAAATATATCAAATTTGATAACCGTTGAGCAGTGGCACGGCGCCGCTATTTATGTACCTGAGGGCTATCCAAATTGTAACGGCTCTGGATACGCGCTTTTCACTCATATACATAGCGTACCTGATACTGTAGATCCTGAAATTGAAGGACTTATATGCATGCTGGTGAACAAGTTTGAAGCGCCACTATTCTTAATGGGTAACTATAAGCAGAACTGGTTGCCATTTGATTTTCCAGGCGGCCAAGATGGAATTTTGTATCCTTCTATTTTGGCATTTCTACTTAGAAACGAAGCTACTGCGGACGCACTCAAAATGACTTTTATGTATCAGCTGGTAAAGGAAAATCTGATGGGGACAACTTTAATGGTAAGGCTGCTTGAAAATTTAGGCGGCGATATTAGCAAAGGCTTGCTATCGGAAGGCGGCTCTAAGCAGGGTTATGCACGCTGGCTTGTCGGCATGCTGGACGATAGAATAACTATGATTGAAGCAGATATGATGCAGATACAAGATATGAAAAGGGGCTGGGCTCACTATGTCAAGGACTGGGGCATCCCGCCATATCCTGAGACCGGCCCATGGGGCGTGAAGAACTATTCTTCGCAAGTAGCGAGCGTACTAATACCTTTATGGGAAAGTATAGTGTCTTCGGGAGACGATCCAACAACACCGGGCGGCTTAGCATATCAAATTTGGGATATCTATTCTCAGCGCCGTTTCTACCAACATTTAAAATTTATAGGAATTCTAGGCGATGTAGGACTTAAAGGTATGCATGACGGTACTTATTTCCCGCTAGGCGCTGAGACTTATTTTCTAGATGATCTTGATTTTATAGAGTGGCGCTACGGTAGAATACTGCCCAAAGATCTAGATCAAGGTGGCACTAGACTAGTACTCAATATTCTAGAAATCTGTTCTCAGCTTGTAAACTTCAATTTAACGCGCTGGCCAAAAGTAGAGAATGTTACTGCATCTATAGAGCAGAAGAACGAGACCACAAATTATCTCAATCTTACTGCAAGTATAAAATACTGGCATCCTGAAAATTTGGTAGTTCGTGCTTGGTACGCCTCCTCAACCAATCGCGCTTGGAACGATAATGAAGGGCTTGAAGAGCCACACAAATGGAAATCTGCTGTAATGACTATGGGCACGGACAGTTACAACGTTACTATTGAAATTAACAACACACTTCAATATGCTTACTATATAGAGCTAGAATATATTGATGAGCTTGGCTTCCAAAAATTTGACTCCTCACCAGTAAGATTTGTACAAGAATTTCCACCTACAGCGACCGGCGGCTCAGATCTTTTCATAACACAAATGAGTTTATCTGATGAAAGTCCAGAAGCTGGCCAAGAAGTACTAATAAATGTCACACTCAACGCAACAAGAATCAATATTTGGTTTGCCGACTCGTATCCAAGCCCGCCACTATATGTCGGGATAAAAATTTTAGTAGACGATGAGCCTGTAAACAGCACAAGAATATTAATCGTTAATTGCTCGCAGACGCAGTTCAAATGGACTGCTAAGTTGGGTATGCATGAGCTAAAAATTGTAGCAGACCCAGATAATTTATTACCTGAATGGAATGAAGTTAATAACGAAGCAAGTTTGGATGTTTTGGTTGTAGACCCCATAGAGCCTGAGGTCTCAAATGTGCAAGCGTTGCCTGTGGTTCAAGAGGTTAGCGGCTGGGTGAATATAACTTGTAGTGTTAAAGATAATGTTAAAGTAGATACTGTCAAAGTTAATATCACAGATCCGAACGGCAATTTCGTTGGCAATTTTACAATGACTGGTATTGAACTTGATGCAAACAAAAACGGAACTTATTACTACAATACAACTTATTCTGTTTTAGGAACATATTCTTATTACATATGGGCAAATGATACTTCAAACAACCAGAACAAATCTGATATCAACACGTTTACGACTCAAGACACTACAAAACCAGAAATTTTAAATGTTCAAGCTTTCCCGAGTGTAGAAACTCAAAATGGCTGGGTGAACATAACTTGTACTGTAACTGATAATGTTAAGATTGATATTGTTAAAATCAGCATCACAGGTCCTGCAGGCTTCACACCAGTAAATATTTCAATGATTCAAATACCTGACACAAATAACTATTACTACAACTCAACTTACCCAGTTGCAGGTGAGTATTCTTATTATATCTGGGCAAACGATGCAAGCAGCAACGAGAACAAATCTACAGAATATTATTTCACTATAACAATGGCAGTCACGAAACACATTGAAGGTAGAGCAGTCAATGTGGTCGGTGTAGGAAATGGGACTGTAAACATAACCTCAGCCGCGCTACCCCAACCACCACCCGAAAATCTGCGAAACATTACTTGCATTGAAGTTACAATCACAGGCGAGCTTGAGTACATAAACATTACTATAAAATACAGTGATGAAGATATTATAGGTCTAAACGAAGATACTTTGAAAATGTATTACTGGCACGAAAATAAATGGAAGCTCTGCAATAATACAGGTGTAGATACCGTTAATAATATCGTCTGGGCAAACGTAACTCATTTAACAATATTCGCTCCTATGGCTGAAAAAATTGCAGAGGTTCCGCCTACGCCTCTCAATTGGCTTTTATATTTTGGAGCAATCGTAATAATAATTGTAGCTTTAGGCTTGGCTATAGCTACTAGAAGAAAAAGGAAGCGCTGATAAAATTAGCCTCCAGTCCATGTGCTTGCTGTGGCTGTATATACAAAGTATCCTTTGCCTTTTACTACAGCGAAATTCTCACCAAATAAAGCGCTTGAGTAGATAATATATCTACCCCTACCGTTGTCCAATTTTGCTACCGCTTCGCAACCGGTAACTTTTGATTGTAAGCCACTTGCTGTAGTAGCTGTGCTGTTAGCCCAGCCTATATAATTCCATCCCGAAGATATAGGTACAGATATTGATACTGGTTTGCCGACAATCTCAAATATGCGTCCCGTAGTCGTTCCAATTCCTACAATCCACGTTGCGCCATAAATAGTTCCTGCGTTTCCGCAGTCAGAACAGTCGTTTACTGTTACACCGCGACTTTCGTCAAAATGATACCAAGCAACAGCTCCACTCCTAGCTGGGTAGGGCACCACTGCATTGTAATCTTCTGCTAGTTCAGTACTGCTTAATACCCTATTAAATATTCTAAGTTCGTCAATCGCCCCGTAAAAAGTTCTTGGCGTCTTAGAACGAATGCTCGAAATTCTAAGCGGCTCGTTATTGGTTTGCAGCGCTACAGCTGTAAACGATGTGCTGCTATAGAGAGTGCCGTCAGCATAAAACTTCATCTCACCGGTTGCGCTATCGTAAGTATAAGCAAGATGATGCGATTCTCCTATTGGTAAATAATAGCCTGTAAGAAAATCATATTTTGCTCCTGTCGCATTATAAACATGGACGCTTATCTCCCTGGTCTCTTCTAAGACCATTCCGTAAACACCTTTTTTGCTAACTATAATTCTATAATCATTTTTAGTAGTTGTATTTGGGTCCCCAGCCAGATAGCACCAGCATTCTATTGTAATTGCGTTATCGATATCTAGGCTTGTTGAGTCAGGAATATTAACGAAATCATCTACACCATCGAACCAAAGAGCATCACTTGCTACAATTGAGTTAATCGTATATCCGTAGCCTGGCTCAATACTAAAATTGTTCCCTTCAGCACCTTTTTGATAAATTTCGAATTGCTGATTTGCAGTAACGTATCTTCCTAAATGAGTGTATCGAATACCATCTATACAGTCGCCAGCTCTAGAATACCACGACTTAAGCGCGAAAGATATAGTGTCCCATCCTGGCATAATTGTGTACTTTTCTACTTCAGCAGATATAGTGATTGTAGCTACAGTGTAGTTTGTAGGACTTGATTCTACAAACGCAAACAAGCCCACGGATGAGAAATCAGTTGCTGCTGGCGTGTTATCACTGGCAAGCGGTACTTGAATTATTTTACTGTAACTTCCGTCACTGGCTGTAGTTGTATTCCATTCTGAAACAGGAAAAGCGCCCTCAGGTATTCTAATTATCACTTTACTTGTTGGAAAATTTGGAAATTTACCTGAAACAGTTATATCATCAGTTATCCAAGCTGTAGAAGGACTGATTGAAATAGTATTAGGGTCTGGAGGCTGATAGTAAGCTTCTAACTTCCTATCCCAGTCAAGTAGAGCGTTTGAAATAAGCGCTAGGTCATCCATGCGCTCACGCACATACCATTTCACTGTTGAATTATACCAATGCTGGAGAGTTCCGCCAGCGCCTTGATTAATGAGACCGGTAAGATGATAAGTAGTGAAAGTTCCTGCAGGTACTGTTATGCTCGCTAAAGAGGATGAAACAGTTACTTGCTGCTCTAAAAGGGCTGCATCGTCAAACGACGAGTTACCACTGCCTACCACACCTGCATCATACCACATATATCCAGTTGCACGAGCAGTTGTATTTGCAAAGAACAAATCGTCAACAGCTATTGGAAAATCATAGTCTTCCACCACAGGCTCATAGAAGAAAGTATTATCTAGTCGTGCTTTTACGCTGATAATTCCAGAAGCAGTTCCTTTTATATACTTATGCACGTAATCTGCTAAAATACCCAAATCGCTTACCTTACAGAACAAATAGCCTGATATCGTGCCGCTGCTTACTGAGAGACTATACCCGCTCATCGAGCCCTTACCGCCGAGCACACTTCCACTAAGCGATAGATTATAGCCGTAATATGTGGTACCTGCGTAAGTATAGTAGCCAAGTTCTTTTACAGTATAAGTAAACCTTTCCTTGAGATAGATTGTATCGTCGCTTGTAGTACTGTTATACCAGAAATCCTGGTAGTAAGTCCAGTTAGCGCCAATGCGCCATGTACCCACATCTGCAGGAGGTGGCGGTACAAAAGGCTTTTCGTAGTCGCTACCTTTACCAAAACTTTTCGCGGTATAGACTGTAGTAATTAAAAATAGCGCAACAAAGCATACACCGCATTTAATTAAATAGCCCGTACTTCTCATATTTTATTCCTCCTCTTTTTATTATTTTTATATACTTCTCAGCAGATAAATATTTATCGATTTTAAGCTGTGTTGCATAACTATAAAATAACCTAAATCTATTTACCCTTGGGATGGGAATAATGAAAAGACAAAGATAGGGTAAAAAATACGTCGACAAAAGAGATTGGCGGGCGTATAACGAAAAACTTGTAGCTCGTGGAGAAGCGTATATTTCTCTAGATTTCATTAATTCTTGGGACGAAGAATTAGAAAAATTAAACAAAAACAAGGTTGGTGCACCTTTTGATTATCCCGATTCTCTAATAATATTTTTAGCGTATCTCCATACTTTACTGAGTATAGATTACAGGGGCCTCAAAGGATTTCTAAGAGGACTATCTAAGCTTGTGAGTTTTAGTGTACCGGACTATTCTACAATATGTAGAAGGGTAAACAAGGTTGATGTGCCAATAAAAAAGACTTTGACTCGATACGAAGGAGAAGAAGTTGTAATATCACTCGACTCTACTGGTGTGAAAGTGACAAATAGAGGCGAGTGGATGCGAGATAAATGGAGAGTTCGCAGAGGCTGGATAAAAGTCCATATATCTGTGGACGATAAAGGAAAACAGGTAGTGGGTATCGCGGTCACTGATGAAAAGACTCAC
>JASEFT010000052.1 GCA_030018475.1 Candidatus Thermoplasmatota archaeon | reverse complement strand
GGCACATGATAACGAAGAATTTGAAAATTTAGTAGATCAATCTGTAGAAAATGTAGAGGCAAAAGGAGGCAAGGTTGTACAGGCAAACGCAGATGGTGCATACAATTCCAACGAAAATTTTCAAAAACTTAACAGACGTCGTATCAGGCTAGGAATAAAAATCAGAAGAAATGTTGGGCCTACATTTAAAACTAAAAAACCTAGAAAAAAGTACGCACGTGAGTTCCGTAAACTAGGTTATGAAAGGTGGCGTGATAAATATGATTATGGTAAGAGATGGTATAGTGAGAGCACTTTCTCTGCAGTCAAACGGAAAGGAGGAGAATATGTACGTGCTACAAAACTAGAAAACATGTTCCATGAAGTGAAATTAAAGTATCTTTTCTATAATGCCTTGATACAGTACGATATAACTAATAGAACGCCATGGGCAGGCCCGTAAGAAAATCTAAAAATATAAACTCAGATTAAGTGAAAGACTAAAAAATCGCTTAATTGTGCAACAAAGCAGGTTCAAAGGCTCTGTTATTCAAAACAACATATTTTATGCACATAACTCATCATCTTTTCAAGCTCTTCTTCTGTATTGTAAAAATGTGGCGCTACTCTAATGCCGTTATTCCTGCAAGAAACTATTATCAAGCTCTTTCTCAATTTCTTTACTATTTCTTTTGCATTTTTAATTTTAAAGTTTACTATGCCAGAACGACATTCTTTTTCTAAAGGTGTGTAAAGTTTTAGATTTTTCTGCTTGAGTAGGTTGATAAGTATGTCTGTAAGGTCAAGTATTCTTCGTTCTATATTTTTTACTCCTAGCTTAAGTATTAATTTTAAAGACTCAAATACCCCAAAATAGCCTAAAATGTTAGGTGTTCCCAGCTCGTATCTAGAGGCTGTTTTAGAAAGCTTAAGGTCAAGCTTGTACTCTTCAGGCTTCGCCACACTCAGCCATCCTATAAGTTTAGAATTGAGTTTTTCGAATCTCTCTTTCTTAATCCAGAGAAAACCAGTGCCTGGAGGCGATAAGAGCCATTTCTGACATCCTGTAACTAGAAAATCTATATCAAGATTTCTCACGTTTACTTCCAAAGCGCCTAAAGATTGGATTGCATCTACAAGCAGCAAGGCATTGTGTTTATGAGCTATTTCTGCAAGAGCCTTTATGTCTTGTCTAAATCCGTTGCTATAGGCTACATGGCTTACTGGGACAATAATCGTATTATCATCTATAGCTTTTTCGTAATCTTGAATTGAAACTTTACCTTTTTTGTTTTTCAAAATTTTTACTTTTACACCTCTTTTCAGCCATGGATAAAAATTAGCAGGAAATTCCAGATCGTTCAGCACAATATTACTGGCAGGCTCGTAGTTGAGCATGCTGGCAACAAGATTTATACCTGTTGATGTATTTTCTAAAATAGCAATTTCTTCTTTAGTTGCACCTATAAGTTTAGCAAAACTATTCTTTACCTCTTTTACCTTCTCATACCAATAAGACCAATAATTCCCTCTAGCCAGTAATTTGAGAGCCTCTTCCATAGCTTTAATAGCAGAACTAGGTACTAAGCCTGTAGCTGCATTATTAAGATAAATTAGATTTTTAGATTCTGGAAATTCTACTGCCCTTATCTTTTCAACATTCATATTTTAATTCCTTTTAGCTCAGTACCTGGAAAATCTAAATGATGATATGAAACGCCATCTCTCACAGAGTAGGTATAGTTATTCAGAGGTAAAAAACCTTTTATAATCAAATATTAATACTGATCTTGATAAAATGGTAAGGAGCTGTTATAGCTATATAAGAGAAGCTTGGAAGAAGCCGAGTAAAACTTACGTTGATAAACTACTCTGGGAAAGACTTATAGCTTGGCGTAAGGGAAAGACTGTAGAAAGAGTATCAAAGCCTCTGAGGCTTGACCGCGCAAGAGCTCTAGGCTACAAAGCAAAGCCTGGCTACGTAGTTGTCAGAGCGAGAGTAAGAAGAGGGGGTCTGCGAAAGTCTAGATTTACAGGTGGTAGAAAACCTTCCAAAATGGGCGTCGAGCAAATAACACCGGCAAAGAGCTTGCAAAGGATAGCTGAGGAAAGAGCGCAAAAGCGCTATCCTAACTTAGAAGTTCTAAATTCTTATTGGGTTGGCGAAGATGGCTTGTATAAGTTTTACGAGGTTATTTTCGTAGACCCACATCACCCAGCAATAGTAAAAGATCCTAAAATAAACTGGATATGCTCATCCAAACATAAAGGCAGAGTTTACAGAGGTTTGAGTTCCGCAGGTAAAAAAGGTCGTTGCTATATGTGAGAGGCGCTGAGAAGCTAAGGGATATGGTCGAGGATTGGATTATATTAGAGCTAGAAAAGGCAGGTATTATTAAAGTTAACAAAGCAAACGAAACTAAAGGCGAGATAAGCTCTCTAGTGGCGGAAGTAGCATTCACAGAAGATTTTATTTCAAGGCTTGCTTGGGCTTTAACTCAATATTGCTCAGTTCATAAATCTATTGACAGATTTAGAGAAATAGTTGCTCAGACAGTTAGAGAAATGCTCCGTAAAGAAGGTGATGTATCAAAATATGTATCACTAGCGTTTACCATTTTAGAAGCAAGTAATATTAAGCAAGAGGTTTTAGAGCAGAAACTTATGCGCGCTGGCTATATAGCTGCAAAATAAAAGCATATAATTATATCCAGCTAATTGTATTTTAAATTGTAGAAATGGAATCTCAAACGAAGAATGCAATTATAAGGTTTATAGCTATATTCTCGTTTCTATTAGCGCTTTTTATGATTTTCGACGCTAGTCTGAGAGAAGCCTCATGTAAAGGTGTGGATTATTTATTTCAGACTATATCATTTCAATCAAAACCTCTGCTAACTATATTTATTGTAGCTGTTCTCTTGATCTTCATTACGACTGTCATAAGGCATTTTCTCGTAGATTGGCTGAAACTTGCAAAGCAGCAGAAAATAATGGCCGCGTTTCAGAAAGAGCTCAGAGATGCTCAGCTCAGCAAGAATTTTTATAAATTGAAAAAACTGACTGAGTTACAAGCAGAAATTATGAAAGAGCAAAGCGGAGTAATGCTCGCTAACTTCAAGCCTATGGGAATTATTATGGTAATAGTCATTCCTGTGTTCGCATGGCTATATAAATTTGTTGATTCTCTACCAACGAAAGAAATAAATATTATTGGTAATTTTCAGATCTCCCTTATTGATAAAGGGCCTCTATTCCACTTTTTCCCGTGGTGGCTTATTATCTATTTCTTTATGTCGATACCTTTTGGTAGTATATTTCAGAAAGGCTTGAGAGTTATTAGCTATAGAAATAAATTAAAATGATAATCACATTAAGTGGATTAGCGGGTTCAGGTAAAACGACAGTAGCTAAAATTTTAGCTAATAAACTCAATTATAAATATTTGAGTGCGGGCGAACTTTTTCGTAATATTGCTAAAGAGCGAAACACTAGTTTAGAACAGTTATTAGAGCTTGCCGAAAAGAATCCCGGCATAGATAGAGAGCTTGATAAAATGGTAATGAAACTTGCATCTGAAGGTAGCACAGTCGTTGAAGGACGATTAGTAGGATGGCACGCTAAACAATACGGTATGTCATCAATTAGAGTGTGGCTTGAGGCAAGTTTCGAAACAAGGGCAAGGAGAGTTGCGAAAAGAGATGGTAAATCTTTTGAAATAGTTACTGAAGAAATTCAAAAACGAGAAAATTCTGATTGGCAGCGGTTCTGGGATTTATATACAATAGACATAAACGATCTTTCTGTTTATTCTATAATTATAGACACTACTTATCTTACTCCTGAGCAAGTAGCAAACGCAATAATACAAAAATTAAGGGATGATAGGATTGCTATCTGAGGAGCATTTAGTAGTTAAAGTTAAATCTGAAACTACTGACAAGCGCTACGGTTGCGAGCCTGAAAAAAGGCTGCTATCTGAGTATATAAAGTTAGGATGTATTAATTTAGATAAGCCTCGCGGCCCTACTTCACATCAAGTTGTAGCATGGGTGAAAGATATAATTAATATTGAAAAAGCAGGTCATGGCGGTACATTAGACCCCAAAGTTACTGGCGTACTACCTTTAGCTTTAGGCAATGCTACAAAAGCTTTGCAGGCGTTTCTTTACGGAACTAAGGAATACATAGGAATAATGCGCACACACAGAGATGTCAGTACTGATGATATAAAAAAGATCTGTTCGCGGTTCGTTGGCGAAATCGAGCAGCTACCACCGGTTAGAGCTGCTGTAAAAAGAGAGGTAAGAAAGAGAAAGATTTATTCTTTTGATATTCTTGAAATTGAAAAAAGAGACGTCCTTTTTAAAGTTATATGTCAAGCAGGCACATATATAAGAACGCTTGTACACAACGTAGGTAAGTTAATCGGAGGCGCTCATTTAGAAGAGCTCAGAAGAACAAGAAGCTGTAGTTTCGAAGAGAGCGAAGCAATAACATTACATCAACTAAAAGATGCTTACATGGATTATAAAGAAGGCAATGAGAGAGAGCTAAGAAAAGTAATCATGCCATTTGAAAAAATGCTCTCGCATTTACCTAAAATTATAATTAGAGATAGTGCTGTCGATGCTGTTTGCCACGGCGCTAATCTAGCAATACCAGGATTTGTGAAGTTTGATAAACGCATAGAAAAAGGCAGCACTGTTGCAATTTTTAGTTTGAAGAACGAGGCGGTAGCACTTGGAAAATCGCTACTTAGTTCTAAAGAGCTTTTGACTAAGAGTGAAGGCTGTGCTGTAGATATAGAGCGTGTTTTCATGTTACCCAACACTTATCCTCCATGCTGGAAGAAGAAAATTTAATAGTTAGTGAGCTTATCTTTTGCTAAATAAATTAAAAATGCCGAGGTAGCCTAGCCTGGTAAGGCGCAAGCCTGGAGCCCTTTTCTCTAAAAGAGAAAAGAAAAGCGTTCACGGAAAAGAAAAGAGAGGAGAAATCGCAAAGCAATCTCTCAAAATACGAAGGTTGCTAACGCAACTACTAATACTAATTGCGTGGCGACAAACGATAATTAAAAGGCGCTCAGTATGAATAATTGCTCCTTTTCTTTTTCTCACAGTTAGCTTGTGGTGCTATGCACCTCAGGAGTTCAAAGAAGCCTTTTTGGCTGGCAAAAGCGCTTGGAAAAAACCAGCCGGGCTGTTGAGAATCTCCTCCTCGGCGCACATCATTGCAAAAAGCTTTTTGCTCTCTAAATACTTTAACTATTTCTATATCTGAAATGAAAAACCTTAAATTTGAGAAAGAAAAAGATATAGGAATAATTACAATTTGCAGACCCCCTATGAATGCACTCAATACAGAGGTGCTTCTAGAGCTTAAAGCGCTACTTGAAGAAGTTGAAAAATCGCAGTTGTTGAAAGCGCTCATAATAACTGGCGAAGGCGATAAGGCGTTTGTAGCAGGCGCAGATATAAAAGAATTAAAAGATAAAAATGCAGCTCAAGCATTAGAATTTGCAAAAATTGGTCAAGAGGTTCTTGACAAAATTGAAAATTTACCAATGCCTGTAATAGCCGCAGTTAACGGTTACGCACTTGGCGGGGGTACTGAGCTAGCGCTCGCTTGCGATTTTGTTATCGCTAGCTCAAACGCAAAGTTCGGTCAGCCTGAAGTTAAACTTGGTATTATACCAGGTTTTGGTGGCACTCAGCGTTTAGCCCGACTTTTAAACAAGAACTATGCCAAACATCTTATATTCACAGGTGAAACGATAGATGCAAATGAAGCTTATAGGATTGGGTTGGCTAATAAAGTAGTGGCTCAGAAAGAACTTTTGAATGCTGCTAAAGAGCTAGCTGCTAAAATACAAAGCTGCAGAGTTGCAATAAGCTATGCAAAAGAAGCTATAAATAAAGGTCTTGAAGTGCCATTAGAAAAAGGCCTTGAGTTAGAGCGAAATGCCTTCAGTAAATGTTTCGAAACTCAAGATTCTAAAGAAGGCTTAGAAGCTTTTCTACAGAAAAGAGTGCCTAAATTCCAAGGTATCTGATTAGAGACTTGTAAAAAATGAGCTACTCAGAACTTCTAGATAAAGAGCTTGAAGAAATAGATGCTGATACTAAGGCAATAATTGATTTTGAAGAAGAGCGCCAGACCAACAAAATTATACTTATAGCTTCTGAGAGTATTTGCCCTAAAGCTGTAAAGCAGGCTTTGGGCTCAGCATTCACCAGTTTGTATGCTGAAGGTTATCCTCCTAAGAGGTTAGCTCAGCAAAGTATAGAGAGAATTAGGGATTACAAGACAGAATTAAGCTATCAGCGAAGATATGGTGATAGAAGGTATTACAAGGGATGCGAGTACGTTAATTTTATAGAATCTTTAGCTCAGCGAAGATGCGCTGAGCTTTTCTCTACGCCTGAAATACCGGCTGAAAAAATATTTGTTAACGTTCAGCCTTTAAGTGGCGCTGCAGCAAACAACGCTGTCTACGAAGCTTTCCTCAACCCAGGCGATACTGTTATGGGACTTGCTCTAGATAGTGGAGGACATTTAACTCATGGCTCTCCTGCAAACAGGTCAGGTAAACTTTACAAAGTCGTTTCATACGAAGTAGATAAAAACACAGGTAAATTAAATTATGAAAGTATAAAAAAATTAGCTTTAGAGCACAAGCCTAAAATGATTATCGCTGGCTATAGCGCATATCCTTGGAGTGTAGACTGGGGAAAATTCAGTGAAATTGCTAAAGGTTGTAATGCAATTTTACTTGCCGATATAGCGCATCCAGCTGGATTGGTAGTTGCAGGTAAGTTCCCAAACCCAATAGGCTACGCAGACGTGATAACTTTTACTACTCACAAGACCATTTGTGGTCCTAGAGGAGCGGTAATTATTACTGTGGATGAGGAAAAAGCTCGTAAAATAGATGCCGCAGTATTTCCTGAAGAGCAGGGAGGTCCGCACATCTGCAATATTGCTGCTAAAGCAGTAGCATTTGAGCTTGCTAAGACAAGAGCTTTTAGAGAGCTTCAAGAAAGAACAGTTGAGAATGCGCAAAACTTAGCGAAAGAATTTGAAAAAAGAGGCTTGAAATTAGCCTACGGCGGAACAGATACGCATATGGTATTACTCGATCTTAAGCCTCTTAAGCTCAGCGGCGAAATAGCTTCTAGAATTCTAGATATTTGTGGGATTGTCTGCAACAAAAATGCTATTATGGGTGATGTTAATCCCGCACATCCCAGCGGGCTAAGATTCGGTACTACCTGGATATCGCAATTAGGGTTTGGTAAAGCAGAAATAGAAAAATTAGCCGAACTTATCTGGAAAGTATTGGTAAATATCAAACCTTTTTATTATATTGGTATTACTGGCGAACTAGGCCGTGGAAAAATAGAGCTAGAAATAATAGCAGAAACAAGATTTGAGATTTCTAAACTTTGTGAGCGTGCGCGCTACAAACCCAGATTTACTGGAAAATGCTATCCGCACTACTATGTATCTGATAGAGAAGTCGAGAGCCACAAAATGCCTGAGTATTATGAGAGTGTAGAGAAAGAGTTAGAGGCTGCAAAAAATGGAGTTGCGATTTTCGACCTTAGAGATTACGGGCTGCTCGAAATTACAGGCGATCGCGAGCGAGCAGAAGCATTTATACAAGAAGTGAGCACGAACAACACGCTAAACTTAGAAGTTGGCTATGCACAATATTCCATTTTACTAGATAGAGCCTCTAACGTCTTGGACTATGTTGCTATCGCTAGATTACAGAACGATGCGTTAGGCAGAGCACACTTTTTAGTAATTACAAATCCTGAAAATACAGAAAAAATCAAACTTTGGTTGAGAGCGCTTTCTGATGGCTATGTTATATTCGATGAGGATATTTACAGAAAAATCGAAGGGCCTGTGATAGTAGAAGATTTAAAAGAAATTTCTGAGTCAATACTTGTAGCAGGTATCCAAGGGCCTAAAACTCAACAATTGCTGCAAAGATTACTGCCAAATTTAGAGAATATGAAAGTAGGAATTATCAGGACTGGTAAAAAACCATTTGAAATATTGTTCTATACAAGCCTTTCAAGTGCAGAAAAATTGTTGTCTGTCATACTAAAAAAAGGCTCTGAGCTCGGCGCTAGGCAGATAGGCAAAGTAGCTGGAGCTAAATTAATAGCTGAAAAATTGCCTAATAGCGATTTATTTAACTTTGCCAAACCTTATTTTATAGGCTGCACCAATCTAGCTAAAGGAGAAAAATTAGCTAGAAAATCAGAGTTCAGATACGTTCCAAAAGTAAAAGTAAGAAAATCTTACTTATACGATGAGCACTTAAAATTCACAAACCACTTCACAAATTTTGCAAATTGGGAAATGCCTTTGGTATATACAAACGTTAATGAAGAGCATCGTGCTGTTCGCGAGAAGGCAGGACTTTTCGACGTCTCGCACATGGGTGTAATTGAAGTTAAAGGTAAATATTCAACTAGATTTTTAGATCTTGTCACTACTAATTATGTACCTCTACTTAAGACAGGTCAGTCGCAGTATTCATATATACTTGATCCCGAAGGGCAGGTAATGGATGATGTCTTCATATATCGGCTAGCTAACGATAGATATATTATTGTAACAAATGCTGTGAATGCAGATAAAATAAAAGAATGGCTTGTATCTGTAAATTCCAAAAATATATGTATAGATAATGATAGACCTTGTATAGAAGTGGAAGGCGAAGTTACTATTAGTGATTTGAAACTTAGTGAAGCAGGTGAAGAGCAGAAAATAGATATTGCATTACAAGGTCCTAACTCTTTGAAAATAATTCAAGAGCTCGCTGATAGCGCTACTAAAAAAATTATTGCAGAGCTACGAAAGAACGAGCTCGCAGAGGTTGAGCTTGCTGGAATAAAACTAATTATTTCTAGAACTGGCTATACTGGTGAAAATATAGGCTACGAGCTTTTTTTGCATCCAAAGCAAGCGCCTAAACTTTGGAACTTAATTTTAGAAAAAGGGAAAGAATTTGGTGCAAAGCCTTGCGGACTTGCATGTAGAGATTCTACAAGAATAGAAGCAGGCTTGCCTTTATACGGCCACGAGCTTGCTGGCGAGCATAAAATAACGCCGAGCGGCGCGGGTTTCGGGGCTTTTGTAAAACTTCACAAGCCTTACTTTATAGGAAGGAGCAAATTTATAGAGTTTGAAAAACTCAGAAAACAAGAAATTGTCAGATTTAAGTTAGATCGCAAAGGTGCTAGAGCACTTAGACCTGGCGATTCGGTATTAAATCAAAAAGGAGAAAGTATTGGAGTAGTTACTAGTGCTGCGCTTGTTGACTACATTCAGGTGGGCTTGGCTTATGTAAATAAAGATTGCGCTCGTGAGGGTACTAAAATAGCGATTTCGCAGTTAAGAGCAGGCAAAATTTTAGCCCCTGAGAGCGCTACCGTAATGACGCGCTTCCCGCTAAGAAAAGAATTGCTGCCTGGAGAAAGATACCAGTTTGGCTTCGCATGAAGCCTTTCTTTCTCTTTTCGGAAAAGAGAAAGAAACTCTTCAGGGAAAGAAA
>JASEFT010000051.1 GCA_030018475.1 Candidatus Thermoplasmatota archaeon | reverse complement strand
GCCCCCGTCACCGTAAGTAAAAATCTCTGTTTTGGAGCTAATGTTGCAGATGTCCCCTGACTTTACAATTAGATAAATTTTATAATACTAACAAATAATACTATTTTGTGCAGAGGTTAGAGTACGCGCTAGAAATTAAAAAAACTCTTCAGCGAAGCAATTTTAATGTCTCAGAATACTGCAGAAGCGGTACTTTCAATATCGTAGCCAGAAAAGGCTCATTGCTACTCTTTATAAAGCTTCTTCTAAATATTGGTGCAATAAGATACGAGATTGCTAAAGAGCTGAAAATGGTAAGTAAATTCTTGAAAGGAGTACCTATAACGATTTGTAAAAGGAGTGGTACGAGCAAAATAGAAAACGGTGCTGTATATTTAAGGCACTACATACCAATAATTTCTGAGAGAACATTTGAAGAGCTTGTAATTGATAATATGCCATATGTCTATGCAATGCCGGGCGGGTTTTATGCACGTATCGATTTTGAAAAAATGAAGAAGATAAGACGGCTACGAAAAATATCTTTAGGGGAGATTGCTAGAGCTGTAGGGGTATCGAGAAAAGCAGTACAGCTATATGAGCAAGGCATGAAGCCTGAGATAGAGACCGCTTTGAGACTGGAAAGTTTCATTGGGAAATCTATTCTATTGCCTATAGATATTTCTTCTTATACCCAGTCTGAGGAGCGCTTTGAAACCGATTTAGAGAAGCTAGAATTTTTTGAAAGAATAGTTTTTAATAGATTGAGCAAATTGGGCTACGAAGTCTTGCCTACTTCCAAGAGCCCTTTTAACGGGCTGACTAAAAACAAAAAAGAAACTTTTATTACATATATCAGCGAAAACGAAAAATTGCTGGTTAAAAAAATACGTGTTATAGCGAGTATTTCAAATGTAATAAAGCGCATGTGCGTGTTCTTCGTTAAAAATTCTGACTTGAAAAATTTTTCTGGTATACCTATTATAACTTGGAAAGATTTAAAGGCGACAAGTCCCAAAGCCGTCAGGGAAATTATTTTAGAGCGCGCTAAAAAATGGATTTAAATTACAAGGAATTAAACGTTAGTAATAAGAAAATATTTTTAGTAGGAGTAATTGAACCTATTTCCACAGAAGCAGAAAGGGCGGCGAGAATAATAGAGAGACTTTCGCCCGAGCTTGTTGCCTTGCAAATTTCGCAAGAAGAGCTAGAGCGTTTGAAAAGCGCTGGGCTAGAAAACGAAAAATTCTATTTGAGTTTTGAGCAGGATATTTACGCACGAAAATTAGCTCGTTATAGTGAAGTGATTGTACCGTGGCCGTATCTAGAAAAAGTCATAAGTTTATGCAGTAGCAAAGCCCTGCCTCTAGAGGCAATAGATTTTAATGAAGAAGATTATGCAACTGAGTTTGTAAAAGCAATTTCTCCTATTACTTTGGCAAGGTATAGTTTAAGACTTAGAAGACTTAAGAGAAAGCGCTTTAAAGCTAAAACCCCTGAGGAGTTCGTCTACGAATGGGATAAAGCGCTCACTAAACTAAGAGGTTATAAAGAATTAGCACTGAAGCGCGAAGAGTATATTGCAACAAAAATAATTGCACTTTTAGACCGTGCAACGAAAATCTTAGCTTTTGTAGAGCTCCAGCGAATTGATGGTATTGAGCAAAAGCTCAGACTACTTCTATCTTCTCGTCAGGAGCGCCTTGAATAACATCCTCTTTCGCAATCTCGCCAGTAATGCCATCGATTATTGCAGTACCAAGCTTGCCCTTTGCATGCCAGAAAGGAATATACCAAATACCAATAGGAGTTAGCGATATTGTATCATCGCTTGGAGCTACTTTACGCTTTTCGAAAATTATTGCTCTAGCCCTTTCATCTCTAACCTCAATTACCTTTGTATTGAGCTCAACGAGAGCTTGCCGAGCTAATTTGGAAGCACTACTTTCAGAAAGCTTCAAGGCACTTTTGACAGCATCGGGCTTCGGCTCAGTTAAAGTTTGCTCGTCAAGCTCTTTTAAAATTTTATAACTACCGTCAATCCCATTTATTCCTATAATGCCTTTAATTTCCTTTGTATCCAAACATCCTTCTTCAAATGTTTGGCATGTATATTTGTATACATAATAAGGCGAAAAATTCAGGGTTAAAGAGTTGAGACTTAGATGCTTTACTTCGAGCTCTGCATCCTCCCTGTCAAGCTTGCTTTTTAAAAAAATATGCCTGCTTTCAAGCTTTTCAAAGGAGCTATCACTACCTATAATAGCTTTGCCAAGCTCTTTCTCTAGCAACTCCTTATCCCATAAAATTATATCTAAAGATTTAACCTGCGCTTGGATTTCGCTGTCAAGTAAAACAAAGCATACAAGTATCTTCTTATCTGCTTTCGTATTAACTAAATCATAAAAACGAGTAATCTGTTTTTCATTCTCTACCCATGCTATTGCAACTCTGGTGTTTCCTTTTGTGGCTATTATTACATTATTTTCATCGCTAAGAGCGTAGCCTCGAAGCTCTAATATCTTTTCGATTATTTTCTTCGTTTCCATAAATTACCAAAAATTACATATCTCTAAAGTAATATTTAAACTTGCCCGCAGCCCTTTTCTTTTTCTTTAGAAGAAAAAGAAAAGCGACTGGCGGAAAAGAAAAAGAAGTAAGGGGCTGCTATGCAACCCCTTAAGAACACGAAGGTTGCTAACGTGACCTCTTTCGTAGATTGCCGTAAGGCAATCCTACGATTTCTAAAGGTATTCCTTCGGAATACCCTGTATTTCTCTTTCTTTTCACGAACGTTTTTTTCTCTCTTTGAAAAAGAGAAAGAAAAAGGCTCTGAGAGATCCTTTC
This sequence comes from Candidatus Thermoplasmatota archaeon, assembly GCA_030018475.1. Lineage (NCBI taxonomy): Archaea > Methanobacteriati > Thermoplasmatota > Thermoplasmatota archaeon. The sequence continues at coordinate 6,865 of JASEFT010000051.1, read as the reverse complement.
CCGAAGGGGTTCGTCGGTTCGAATCCGGCCCCCCGCATTTCTAATCCCTACGAAAAAAAGCAGACAAAAAAAAATCACAAGCTTGAAAAAAAATCAAATGGCGGCAATTATCTTTATCACATCGCCATCATGCAGCTCGTAATCAGCGCCAACGACGCGCTTGACTCTTGCGTTGATCGCGCGAATAAACTTATCTCCAAGCTCTGTATGCACTTTATAAGCTAGCTCTCTAGCAGTAGAGCCTCTTTTCATTAAATAAGCATCTGGCAATACATTGCCATCTTTATCTGTAAGTTTATTCTCATCTTCTACAGGATATACTACAATATAGTCGAGCATTTTGAAAACAGCTTGCTCTATGCACTCTTGTACGCCGGATGTGCCGAACTTCTCTAATACTTTTTTAATAAATTCCAACCCCTTTCTTTGTCTGTCAGTAAGTTTTTCAGGCGCTGAGATTTTAATTTCACTGCTTCCAGGCTCGTAGTCTATAAGCTTTGATTCCGCAGCCCTTCTTAGCGCAAGCTCGCTCTCTGCACTAGCTGGAATTACTAAGCGATCGAGCTTTTTTAGCTTATCTAAATTACTGTCAGGCGCTATATCGCATTTATTAGCACAAATAATTATGGGCTTGCTTACTTTTTGCAAATGTTTTGCAAAATTAATTAAGTCGTTATCATTCCAATCTTTCAGCTTCTCAGAAGTTGGTGTGCTCTGAAGCGCTCTCTTTATATCATGCTCAGTTATTCCAAGCCCGGTAAGTCTTTTGCTAAGCACACTCTCAGGTTTTTCTTGAGCGCTTTCAGCCTCGCGAGCAAACTTTTTCCAATCTTTAGCTATAATTCCTTTAAGCCAATGAGCTATCTCCTCTTCTAAAAACAGCACATCGTCTAATGGATTGTGAGTGCCGACAGCGCATATATTGCCTTCAAAATCAGTAGCTCCAGCTGCATCTACTATATGTATTAAAGCATCGGCTTGCCTTAAATCATCTAGGAATTTATTGCCCAAGCCTCTTCCTTTATGAGCACCAGGCACTAAGCCAGCAACATCTATAATTTCTACAGGTATGTATCTAATATTATTTTTGCATTTAGAATTCTTGGGATTGCACTGCACATTAAAATCCGCGTGAGGGCATTTTGCTCTTACCCATGCAACGCCACGATTTGGCTTTATCGTAGTAAAAGGATAGCTTGCAATTTCCGCTTTTGCTAAACTGCAAGCTGAAAAGAAAGTAGACTTGCCGACGTTGGGCTTGCCAACAATGCCTATCAGCATAATTATACGAAATGTGTTTTTAAAGAATAAGGTTTTTGAAGCGCGAACTTTATTCTATATTGAAATGCCAAGAAGAAAATATGGACACATGGTGCATGAATTGCCTAAAATAACACCTGAAAAATGTAGGTTGTGCAGACTTAACTATCCTTGTCCAGTGCATAAAAACGTAAAAATAGATTATGAGAAGCGCGCTAGAGAGAAGAGGAAAAGATATTCTGGAAAGATTGGCAAGTACGCGAACTTTTAATACTACCTTTTCCTATACTAATTAAATCAAGTAAGCACTGAAAAAAATAGAATGTTTGAAGAAGAGTATCGCTTAGAATTCTTCAAGCACAACCGCTATGCGAGAAGAATATGCAAAAAATGCAAAACTCCTTTCTGGAGTATTGAAGAGCTCGCTACCTGCGGCGATACACCATGCTCAGAATACGGTTTTATTGGCAATAGCCCTGTAAAGAAGTGCTATGAAGTTAGTGAAATGCGTAATGAATTTTTAAAATTTTTCGAAGCTCTAAATCATAAAATAATAAAGCGCTATCCAGTAATTGCTCGCTGGCGAGAGGATGTTTTTCTAGTCAACGCCTCTATTTACAATTTCCAGCCTTTAGTTACTAGCGGATTAGTAAAACCTCCTGCAAACCCTCTCGTAATTTCGCAGCCTTGTATAAGACTTAACGATATTGATTTAGTAGGTAAGACAAGCAAGCATTTAACTACTTTTGAAATGTTGGGCCATCATGCGTTCAATACGAAGAAAGAGAAGATATACTGGAAAGAAGAAACTATTGGATATTGCAACGAGTTCCTCACTACCAAGCTCGGGGTAGCAATCCAAGATATTATTTACAAAGAGAAGCCATGGTTTGGAGGCGGTAACGCAGGCGCAGCTCTTGAGGTAGTAATTAAGGGTTTAGAAGTTGCAACTTTAGTATTCATGCAGTTCCAGCAAGACAGTAAAGGATCAATAGAGCTCGGCAACGAGCGCTACTCCCCAATGGCTACGAAAGTTGTGGATCCAGGTTATGGGTTAGAAAGAATGGTATGGCTTTCTAAAGCAACTCCCACAATCTACGAGGCTATCTACCCAGATTGCCTAGAATATTTGATTGGTTTGAGTGAGACTGATATTGCAGATTATCTCAGTAACGAGTATTTTAAGGGTTTACTTGTAGAATATTCTAAACTCAGCAGTTATATAGAGCTTGGTACGAAGCGAGAAATTGAGAATGTAAAGAAAAGCTTACTTCAGAAGTTATCTTTAGATGAAAAGTATTTTACAGCACTTGAAATTTTAACTTCAATTTACGCGCTTGCCGATAGTATTAAGTGCATTGCCTTTATGCTGGGAGATTGTATAGTACCTTCAAATGTACGTGCAGGCTATCTTGCAAGACTCGTAATAAGAAAAGCGCTAAGAACTATAGAAGAACTCAAAATAAAGGGAAGTTTAGCAGAGATTGTTGCTTGGGAACTAGAAAGATTAGTAGATTTTCCTGAACTAAAAGATAACATGGCTATCATTATGAAAATACTTGAGCTAGAGACCGGCAAATATCGTACAACTCTTGAAAAGGGTAAAAGCATTGTTAAAAGAGCGCTTGCAGAGGGTAAAAAGCTAGAGCCTTTAGTGCTTGTAGAATTTTACGATACTTATGGTATACATCCCACAGTTGTTCAGAAAGTGGCTGAAGAATCTAATATTAGTATAGAAGTGCCTGAAAGCTTTTACTCAATACTTGCAGAAAGGCACTTGAAGGTAGAGCAAAAAGGAGCGCCAAAAGAAGCTCTTCCTTTCGTCACAGAAGTATTATTTTACGAAGAGCCTGAGATTAAAGAGTTTGATGCTAAAGTGATTTACGTAAAGGATAACCATGTAATTTTGGATCGAACTGCATTCTATCCCGAGGCTGGTGGACAATCTTGCGATAAAGGTATAATTGTGAGTGAAAAAGGTAATGAGCTAAAAGTAATTCATGTAGAGAAATCAGGAAATGCTATTATCCACACAGTAGTAGGTAGTTTGGCGGTAGGTGAAAAAGTTCATTGCAAAATCAATTGGAGGCGTCGAGTGTCTCTTACAAGACATCATACCGCCACACATATTATACTTGGCGCTGCCAGAAAAATTTTAGGTCCTCATGTATGGCAAGAAGGAGCGCAGAAAACGCTAGATTTTGCAAGATTAGATATTTCGCATTTTGCAAGGATAACTAGCGAAGAGCTTAAGAAAATAGAGCTTGAAGCCAATCGCATAGTTGCTGAAAATATTAAAATTGATAAGAAATTCGTATCTAGAAACGAGGCTGAGCAGAAATACGGATTTAGATTATACCAAGGTGGTGTGCCGCCAGGCAATAAAATAAGAGTTGTGAAAATTAACGAGTTTGATGTACAGGCTTGCGCAGGAACGCATTGTAAAACAACAAACGAAGTAGGGTTGATAAAAATAACGCGACATGAAAGAATACAAGACGGTATTGAGAGGTTAGAATTTGTAGCTGGCGAAGCCACTTTAAAAGAGATTCAGAAAGCAGATAGTATTTTGAGAGAAGCCTCACTCAAGTTAAGAACAACTCCCTCAGAGCTATTGAGAACGATAGATAATTTTATAGAAGATTGGAAGTTGTTAAGAAAAGAAGTTGAAACTTTACGAGAATACAAAGCCAAAAGCGAGGTAAAGAAATTGGCTTTAAAGCCTGAAAGTGTAGGTAATATAAAGATAATTTCCGATATTTTGCCTTTAGATAGAGACGAGCTTTTTGTGCTCGCCGGGGAATTAATCAAGCACGATAACATAGTTACAATTTTAGGCAGCGATAAAGGAGAGGCTAATTTTGTGATAGCAAGGTCTATGAATTTAGATTTTATTGACTGCGCTGAGCTTGCAAAAGAATGCGCTAAGCTCTTAAATGGCAGTGGCGGCGGAAAAAAGGATTTCGCACAAGGTGGCGGAGCTAAAAAAGAAGCGCTTAAGCAAGCATTGGAAATGGCTAAAAAATCTACGAAAAGATTAGTCAGATAATTCTTTCATTTTTCTAATGAATATACTTTCATCAAACTCCTGCGCTCTCGCTCTACATTGATCTTTCATTCTTTCCAAATCTTTTTCACTTAAAGCTTTAATTTTATTTACAAAAGCCTCTGCTCTTGGAGGCAAAAGGAAGCCTGTTTCATTGTTTATTACTGTCTCTCTATAGCCTCCTTCATTCACTGCAAGTACTGCTTTGCCTGAAGCCATTGCTTCTATAGCGCTCATACCAAAATCTTCGTCTTCGGCTGTAGTAATAAAGCCTTTACACTGAGCGTAAAGTTTTATTAGCGCTTCTTCTTCAATCTCGCCGAGCAGCTCTACATTTTCAGGTATTTTTAAACTCTTCATATATTTTTCGGATTCGTCGCCTTTACTGTACCAGCCGACAATTTTGAGGCACTCATTGGGCAGGTTGCGAAATATCTCAAGCTGTAAATCTATTCTTTTATGTGGATATAATCTATTCACAGAAAGCCAAAAGTCTCCTAAATTCTCAAAGTAATATCTAGATGTTGGAACGGGTGGATACGCGATTTCTGAATCTCTTTTATAATACTTTTTTACCCTTTCTTGTACATTTCTACTATTTACAACAATTTTATCAACATGCTTCACTTGATATTGGTCAAACTTGCTATGCGCAAAACTCCAAAACTTGAATAACAATTTTTTAAATCCTTTCTGCTCCTCAAGATATTCCTCTCTTAAATCGTAAAAAGCTCTTACAGGAGTATGGCAGTAATAAAGATTGGGGTGATGGCGCAAAGAAGCGTACTTAGCCCAATTACCTGAAAGTATGAATAAATCGTAGTTATTCGAGAAATCGCATGTTAAGAATTTGAATGTTGCTAAGATCTGCTTTAACCCCTGGAAAGGTGGGTTTTTACCGAGCCCTATAACTTTTACATCTTTATACCCTAGTTTTTTGATTAGCTCCAAGTCAGTAGCGGTTGCTATTACATCTGCGCCTAGCGCTCTTGCAAGTATAAGTACTAGCCTTTCGCCGCCACCAAGCTTGTCGAAGTAATCGTGGAAAATTGCTATTCTTTTTTTCATACCTTAGCACACTCGTTTAGTAAGTTTTATCAGAGCTTTTTCTAAATTCTCACAACACAGTTCCCAACTGAAATTTTTTGAGACAAACTCAGAGCCTTTTTTACCAAACTCTTTTGCTAAACGAGGACTATCTTCTAAAAGAGCTATTGCTTCAGCAAGCTCTTTAGGATCTCGTCTAATCAAAATACCGCGGTCGTTATTCACGGTTTCAATTAAACCGCCTTCTTTAACAGCGATAACAGGGGTAGAGCAAGCCATAGATTCTATAGCTACGAGTCCGAAAGGCTCTCGCACAAAAGCGCATACAGTAGCGAGTGCACTGTTATACAACCCTACAAGTTCGCCGGTGCTCATTCCGCTCTTAATATCAACTTTGACATTTAACCTATTACCTAATTCTAAGAGGTATTGTCTATCAGTGCTACTACCACTTCCAACTATTATCAAGGCAGGTCTTTTACTTGGAGGTAGAAGTGCTAGCCCATTAATTACAAAATCATGCCCTTTAAAAAAGCAAAGAGGTCCTATGCTCAGGATGAAATTTTGTTTCTCAGATTGATTATCTTTGAACACCCCCGTATCTACACCTAAATACACTTTTAAAACAGGTTTTTTGTAAATTTTCTGTAGAAGGCTCTTACTATACTCAGAATTACCAACTATTATCTCAGCTTTCCTCCCACACCATAGGTCCATGTATTTTGTGATAAAATTTAAGAGTCTATCTAAAACTCTTTTCTCAATAATCTTACAAAGTCTTTCATCATCCGAGGTCAGTAGCTCCCCAAAACCACCTGGATCAAACTCATACACATGTCTTGGCGGCTCCTGACAGTAATAAAGCACAGGCTTGTTAAGTCCGGGTATAATCATTGCTGAATACCAATGACTAACAAGCACTACATCGTAATTTTCAAGATTGATTTTTTTAGAGATTTTTTTTATAGTGAAGAGGTACTGGAGTACGTATTTTAAAAAATAGAGTAGCTTTCTTTTGAGCACTTTTGCTCTTTCTTTCTTGAAATTATAGGAGAAGAATTTTATGCCATGGGCTACAAATTCATTCTTAAATTCTTGAGAGATATCGAAGGCATGCACTTCAGAGTTGTGACCTATTTTTGCAAGTCCTATCGCCATATTTTTGAATGCTAGTTCGGCACCACGCTCCTCAGTAAGGAAATTATGGAAGCACGCAATTTTCATGCACATACATCCTTTATCTTAGTAAGTAGAAATATATATTCCTGCTCACATAACATTCTAAAACTTAATTTTATAATAGTCCATAACTGCGTTAATTTTATAATAGCCCATAACTGCGCAAATTTTTGAATTTTAAATTTTTTAGAAAGAGTATAAGGGGCATTTTGAATTTGCGGATAGCCAACTTGATAGTAAATTCGCGTAGGATTAAAACCACACTTTTTAAAAAGCTTATACCAATATTTTATGGGATGTATTGCAACATGAGTTATATCTTTAGAGGCATTT
>JASEFT010000050.1 GCA_030018475.1 Candidatus Thermoplasmatota archaeon | reverse complement strand
TTCATTGTCCACCATGTCCCTATCAGCGCCACCCCTAGTAGTATTACGACCAACAGCGCAAGCACTATTGCCACGATTCCTTTCTTTTCCATCTTCTTTTTTTCCTCCTTCTTGCTTTTTTCTCGCCTGAGGATATTATCTACTTAGCTGTATATAAAGATATCGCGTTTTAGTTGCTAATGCTTTGTCCAGAATATTGCTGAAAAAAATGGCTTTTTAGAGAGGCTTTTGAGTATTCTAAAAAAAAGATATTTTTATCTACCACAATTTCTATTAATAGATTCAAGCGGGGGTAGCCAAGCCTGGTTAAAGAAGCCTTTTTCTTCCCCTGAAGGCTTCGGCCAGAGGCGCAGGACTGAGGCTTCTGTCCCGTAGGGGTTCCGGGGTTCAAATCCTCGCCCCCGCATAATTGGCGATACCAAAATATTAAAGAGCTTTTAGCTTTTCGTACTAAAAAAAATCATTCATTCTTATAAGTAGCTACTTTCACTTCTTACCGAAAAGCTTCCTCTTTTCTACTACTTTAGGCTTCTCTTCTTCAACACCTTCTAGCGCTTTCGTTCTGTAATAATTCTGTATAACTTTAGAAACTGTCTTAACATCTCTATAGCCTTTTACTACAAGTCCTTCAAGTATTTCCTTACGCTCTTTTACAATATCATCAAATTTTGATAACGTTACACTAGCAGTTGTTGCAATCTTCTCTCTTAACTTACTTGGCACTCCAGTCTCTTTTAGAGTAGTACTTGTAGGATCCCATCTGAAAATAGTATTTAGCCTGGGTCTGTCCTTCTCTAATCCTGCGACTTCCGATATTTCTGTGATCCTTCTCACAGTACCGTATTCGCGTAAAGTCATTCTCTGATGCATTATTATTAGATCCAAAGCTGTGAGCATCATAGGCTCTACATTCATAGGAGGAGTAACTAATCTAACTATAGTTTCTGCAGCAGTATTTGCATGAACTGTACCAATAACGCCCTCGTGCCCGGTATTCATTGCAGTGAAAAGAGTTCTAGCTTCTTCACCTCTAATCTCCCCTATCACTATTCTGTCAGGTCGCATTCTCAACGTATTTTTGAGCAGGGCATCCATTGTAATCTCACTAACGCCTGCGGATGGAGGGACTGTTTCTAATCTTATCCAATGCTCATGCTCTAACTGCAGCTCAGCAGCATCTTCTATAGTTACAAGTCTTTCTTCAATAGGAATAAACATTGCAAGCACGTTGAGTGTTGTTGTTTTCCCCGAGCTTGAGCCACCAGCTAAAATTATATTTGAAGGCCTGTGTCTCAAGCCTTCAACCCAAGTCCATAGATACGCTGCTAGTGTAGAGTTTACTGTTCCGTTATTTATCAAATCTACAATTGTTAGAGGATCTTTCAAGAATTTTCTGATTGTGAGTGTAGGTCCATCTGGAGAGGCAGGCGGTATAGTAGCATTGACTCTGCTCCCGTCCGGCAATCTGCCATCAAATAATGGCATCTCAGCAGTGATTTTCTTACCTACAAAGCCTGCAACTCTCTCTAGCACTCTTCTAATATCATATTCAGAAATGAAGATATTGGTATTGCAAACACCGTATTTGCGATGATATACTTTAACGCACTTGCCAACGCCGTTATAAACTATTTCCTCAAGTTTATCATCATTTACCAAAGGCTCCAAAGCTAAATAAGGTAGCTCTGACTTCTCTCCAAATTCAACTTCGTATAAGGGCAGATGGCTTTCAGGTAGTTTCTTTATAGTAACGCCATCGTATTTCTCAATTACTTCTTCAACCGCCCGCTTTACTTGAGCATGCTTTTCGTTCTCCATTTTCCATCACATCCCCATGAGTTTAGGCATGAGTTTAACTGCGCCTATAAAGGCGATATAGGCAATGAACATAAAGGTAGGTATGAGTAAAAAAGCTTGCTTGAGTTTACCCGTGACGCAGCCTGACATCAATGCTCCGCATGCGCCTAGGGCAACAACGAAATATTGGAAGGCTGTTAGTAGCGCTTGGTACTCGCCCGGCTTATCCTTAGCGAAGGCAGGTCCAAAAGCTCCAAATATAAATCCTATTATTCCAGGTATGAGCAAAGCAGAGCATAGTATTGTTAGCACGGAATAAGTGCCTACCTTAGCTTCGCGCTCGCGCTCTAATATATAGCCGCTCCAAAGCTCTTCAGATATTCTTTTAATTACCTCTGCAAGATTTGCATCTGCTTCAAGTGCAATATTTAGTATTGATACAACTCTAGAAATTGCCCTTGAATTGCTCCTCTTGCCGAACCTTAAAAGAGCTTCTTTTAAAGGATATTGTTCCATATCTTTCATTAATATTTGTAGCTCTTTACCCAAAGCATCTTTTCGCTTCTCAGCAGTTTCTTTAAGACTATGCTCTAACGAGTAGCCTGACTTTAAACTTTCAGATAGTTCGCTAAGAGCCTCAGAAAGCGCTTTCTCTATTCTTCTAACCTTTCTGGCTTGAGCATAACTTGGTAAATAGTAACAGAGTGAAATTAACGTTAGCGCTACAAGCACAAGTAATGTATAATCTAACTCCATTTTTCTTTTCAAGCCTCAGTTTCTAAAATTTTAGCCCATACCATTAACATAGCCAGCAGAAATATGATGGCAAACAAGATTAGTTTGGTTTTCGTGGGATCGAGCATCGCGCTCCCGATTGGCAGTAATGAAGTAGCGCTTATAACTACAATCACTACAGGAATCAACAGTATCATAATGAAAATTTCAGATACTAGTGCGAGCTTTTCTATAAAACCTTGAATTCTGGCTTTTCGTTCTTGTGTCTCATGCTCTGCGAGCGTTCTTAAAGCATCGCCTACTCCTGTCTCGCTTTTCAAACTTCTTGTTAATATCCCAATGGTTTTCTTTAAGCTCTTGGATTTCGTCTCTATTGCTAGTTTGCTGAGCGCTTTCTCAAGGCTCTCACTCATAGCCTCAGGCTTTGCTAAAGCTTTTTTGAATTCTCTTGAAATTTTACCATAATCACTTTCGGCAACATGCTTTATTGCACTTTCTAGACCTATACCTGAGCTCACAAGCACTTCCATAGCCCAAATTGCGTATAATAATTCTCGGTCCTCTTTAGCCATTTGTAGAATTTAAATTAGCTTGCAGATATATTATTTTTTGTTTGCGTTGTGATAATACCATCTAATTCCAGCTTTTTACGCGCTCTGAGAAACACTACTGGTATTTTATTAGCCCTCAGCTTTTTTCGTAGCGCTCTATCGTTTGTAGCAACTACTATATTACCTTCTTTGGCTAGCTCTAAAATTGCGTTATCAACTTTGCCATTAAGCTCTGTCTTAATATAGCGCTCCGCCAATTTCAAAGCGCTTTTGGCATGTTTTGCCCTTAATTTTTTAAGCTCTTGAATTACGCATGTAGGAACTAAAATTTCGTATTTACCAAGCAATCTATCCAATTCTTTTTCTAAGTTGAGTTTGAACTGAAATATTGCAAGCAGAGCGTTAGTATCAACTAAAACCTTTACCATATTCACTTGCAAACTTTCTTAATTCTGTTCTTTTGCAACTCTCGCAGAATAACTTGTTGAGCTTGAGTTTTAAAGGTGCTCTGCATAGGCTGCAAAAGGCTTTTACAACACCAAACTCTCTAGCCATAGTTGAAAGTTGCGTTGAAGGACTTACTTGTATTACCTCTGCTTTAATAATATCGCCTATTTTATAGATTTTAGAAATGCTCTCTACAAAATATTTATCAATTTTAGAAATGTGTAATGAAGCGCTTCTATCGCAACTAGGCTCTCTAGTTTTGCCAATAACTTTTAAAATTTCTACAGTTGCAAAAACATCTCTCATATCAACTATGCTGCCGATTATAATATCGCCTTTTTTTAAAACGCACGGTTTATTAATAGCTATTACCCTTATTGTTTTAGCTCCGGGATCGCGCTCTACAACACCTGCTACAGATGCAAAAATTTTATTTCCTTCTTCAAAAGTACCTTCTCCGGCAATGAACTCTTCTGCAGTGCCTATGAGCTCGCCGGGAAGTACTATTTTATCTTTAGTATTTTTCATTTCCTTTCGAATCTAAACAAAGAGACTTCAAATTCTAATTTTTCTTTTCTGTGGAATTTAAATGTATATTTGATTGGGAATTTATAGATTTTTTCAAATGTTATACCTGCATTTAAGCTCTCTACAAAAGCCTTTACAAAATTTTTTGTCTCAGTTAAATGGAAGCTGTAGACTACAGGCGCAAGCTCCAAAGCTTTTTTTATAAAAATTCTATCTATGTGCTTTTGTTTTTCCTGCGCTCCGAAAGGAGGATTTTGAATTACAATATCGCATTTAGTTTTAAAATCTTCTATTCTGCAAACTTCAAATTCAATTTTTTTCACTCCCAAAGCATTGCAGATTTGCTTTGCAACTGCAATCGCTTTCTCATCTTTATCTACTCCTATGCATTTTCTAGCCCCCATTAATTTAGCGCCTATTGCAAATATCCCTGTTCCGCAGCCTAAATCTACAACTTCATTGCCAACAATATCTGAGTAAGCTAGGAAGAGCAAATCAGCAGCTATAGATGCTGGAGTAACGTATTGCTCTAGTTCAGGCTTAGGCTCTGGATGTTGGGGTATTCTTTGCAATATTTTCTCAAGCTCTTTCTTCTTTATGCTAATCAATTTGGTCGAACTCATAGTCGCTCCATTTTCTAAGCCCCAATAAAATTTCAAGCTCTACAGGCGTTAGCATAGGCTTGCTAAACATTGCAAAATCATCTATTGCAATTCTGGGGCAGGCTGTACAAACAAAGGCATCGCAATTAAAACCTTCTAAATATTGTGGCTCTATATTACTCAGCTCTATTAAAAGCGCTTTTTTAGATTTTTTTTCAAGACTTTTTTTAATATCGAGTGCGAGCTTTTCCCTTCTCTGACCTTGCTTCCTACCTATAATAATACCAAAAAACTCTGCGCTCATGGCTTTTTCAACTGCGCCCCATCGCTGTTTTAGAATCTCTATCTTTAAATTCTCTATATCTGAGCTTTTATTAAGCTCTGGATCTGCGATAACTACTTTTTTATTAGTTGCTAATGCTATGCCAAGAGGATGAAAATTGCCCGTGCCTAAATAAAGATAATTATCGACTTTGCTAGCAATTGATGAGCAAGCTGAGAAATTGCAGCCTAAGACTTGACCTGGATATTTTAATCTCCGCGTGCCTTTGCCAATAAACACGTTAAAACCATTTTCTTCTAAAACATTTCTTGCCTCTTCTAGTTTGTGAGTATATTGAGCAATAGTTGCAAGCCCCACATTCTTATCTAGTATTTCGCAAGCTTTTTTTACAACTTCTTTTATATCATGCTTAGCTTTGCATTCTACAAAAACAATTTTTTCTGAGCGCAAATAAGGTATTTCTGCATGCCCTAAATTAACCGCAAGCTTTTTGCTTGAGCGCAATTCTAAATCGCAAGCTCCGTAGCAAGGCTCGCCTTGAATTGACACTATTACACCAGTACGCTCAATATACTGCGCAATATTTTGCGCATAGCGCTTTAGAGCTTCAGGTAGTTGAATTGCTATTTTCTTGCGTCGTTTTGTCTTAACAATTCTGCATATTTTATCAAGTTCCAAATCATACTCGCTAGCGCCCATTGCCAAACATCACGAGCTAAAAATTCTCCTATAGCAATATATACTTATACTTAAACTCAGCGGATAGATTCAACTAAAAAGCTAGTCAAGAAGAACTTCGTCGCTGAGTTTACTCTAAGCTACAAAACATTTAAATTGCGAAGACTATTTAGATAGTATGAAAAAAGACCTATTAGAAATACTCTGCTGCCCTGTGTGCAAAGGCGATTTGGAGCTGAAAATTGAAAAGGAAGAAGGTAATGATATTATAGAAGGCCTGCTGATATGTAAGAAATGCGGTGATTATAGAATAGAGGAGGGCGTACCTAACCTTCTTCCTAAGGAACGATAATTTTCTTCATTTGCATTTCGTGATAGCCTGTGATTATTTTACTATAGCCTGCAAAAGCTTTGTTAAGCTCTTCATCGCCAGTATCTACAAGTAAATAAGGTGTTTGCGCTAGTTTGTGCGGTGTCGCTACTACAATAATATTTTCAAGACCTACTTTCTTTATTACTTCAGCGCTTATTTGCTGATTGCCTCTACCCAATATAAATCCCTGAGCTCCTATTGGCGAGATTATAATCGATACCTTCTTTTCTCTTTCTAAAATTTTCAGTAGCTTTTCTTCATTTACATCTTTCGCTACTAAACAATTATTTTTGAGCACGTCAATACCGAGCAGTGTTTTTTCTAAGCCTAGTGTCTCTGTAATTTTCTGAATTGTTGTACCTGCACCTAAGATGTAGAGCCTATCTTTTTCTAAAAGCTCTGCAATATACTTTGCAATATCTTCTTTAGCGAGCTCTTCGTTGGCTGATTCGAAGATGCCTTTACCTAACTGCAGAAGCAAAGGTCTGTAAATTGTTACAGCATAGCCAAAAATTTTTGTTGCGAGTATGTTCTCTCTGTACTTTTCTTCATCTGTATCCATAACTTCAACTTCTCGATTGGGGAGTGGATTAGTTAAAAACTCAGCCACAAGCTCTGCAGTAGCTTTTGGGCTAGTACCAAATAAAGCTGAATGCATTTTAACGCCAGCAGGTATTCCTAGAATCGGTACTTTTTTATTTACAATTTCGTAAATATCTCTTGCCGTACCGTCGCCGCCACAGAATAGCACAAGGTCTACTTCTTCAGCAACTAATGCCTGGCATGCTTTTTTGGTGTCTCGAGCTGTAGTAACTTTTTCAGGATTGTAAATAATATAATGCCGAAAACCAAATTTTTTTAGAAGTTGAGAGCCCATTTCACCTGAGCATGTATAGAATTCAACTTCAGCTCTGTAATCAACTAAATTAGCAAGTGCATTTTCAGCTCTAGCTAAAGCGATCGGTTTTGCACCTAGTTTTAAAGCTTGCTCTAATGCTCTTCCATCAGTGCCTTTCAAGCCTACTGCTCCGCCCATCCCAGCAATGGGATTGATAATAAACCCTATTTTTTTCACAACAGTAATAAATATCTCATGGTAAATATATCTTGTTAAATTATGAAGATAGGGGTGATAGGAGTTGGCGCAATAGGCACTGTTTTAGCGAAAGCTCTAGAGAATATAGAAGAAATAGAAGAGATATGGCTGTTTGATAGGAAGATTGGTAAAGCTGTGAAAGTAGCTAAAAAATTGAGTAAAGCGCTAGTAGCGAGCAGTGCAAAGGAGCTTATAGAAAATGTCGAGCTAGTAGTAGAGTCCGCTTCCCAGCAAGCAGTAAGAGAATATTCGTATCAAATACTTAGTGCAGGAAAAGATTTGCTCATAATGAGTGTTGGAGCTTTTGTAGATAGCGCGCTCAGAGCTGAGCTTGAAAGAGTGGCGGCTCAAAAAAGCAGAAAAATTTACTTACCCTCAGGCGCTGTTTTAGGCATTGACGGTATTAAAGCTGCAAAGCTAGCAAAAGTTGATGAGGTCACTCTTACTACGATTAAGAGCCCAAGAGCTTTTGAAGGTAATAAGTATCTTAAAGCGAAAAATATTGATGTAAAGAAAACCAGAGTTTTATTCATGGGCAGTGCAGAGCAAGCTGTTAAATATTTTCCTGAGAACATTAACGTTGCTTCTTGTCTGGCACTTGCGGGTATAGGCTCTGAGAAAACGAAAGTAAAAATAATTGCAGACCCTAAAATAAAGGAGAACATTCATAGAATTAATGTTAGAGGCGCTTTCGGAGAATTCAAAATAGAGGCTAAAAACGTTGTTTGCCCTGATAATCCTAAAACGAGTTATTTAGCAGCGCTATCTGCAATTGCAACGATAAAAAAGATTCTGGAGCCTTTTCAGATAGGGACTTGAGTGACGGGGAAAACTCTAAGATATTTAGGATTGGGTTTTATATTGTACCTCCTTGGCTATAGAATACTACTTTTTGTAATTTTCATTTTTATCTATCTTCGTGAACGTTTTCGGATTATTTTATTCAGAAACATTTCAGGCAAGCGAGCTTAGAAAAAGATTAGGAAGATAGTGGAGATAATTTTTTACTTTATTGCTTTCAGAAATGATATTCTTAAAGGGCAATGCCTTAGAGCGCTTGAATAAATTTCGCATACTTTGCCCTTTTTATATCTCTCAGCACATTTAAGGCAATGCTGTAATCCCTTCTCTTCAAGACATGCCATAATTTTGCAGTTTTTAGTAAGTTCGTTAGCTCTGCTACAGCCTGAGCATATCTTTGTGATGTATAGGTAGCATTCACTACAGGCGTATCCGCAACCGCTTATCATTTAATCAACGAGTAAGATAATGATTTTATAGTATATTTATTTTATTACTCCGTAGCCGATAAGGCGCCATCTTCCTGCAACTCTCCTGCTCACAGCTACACGTTGATTTCTCTCTGCACATATCGGAAGCTTGAGGAAAACGTCGCATTCGTTACCTCTTGCACTCGTTACTATTCCTACAGTTGTAGTTACTCCTACGGTTAGCATTAAAGTCTCGTGAGTCTTTATATCTTCAACCTTTAGCTCCTCAGCGGTACCGGCGACTCTTTCTAAAAGAGTAATTTCGAGAGTGACTTTTTCTAGTGTTTCTGGAAGAGTGCCCGGCATTCCAGCAACCTTACCTGCTAAGCCATCTGCTTTAGTTATAGCTGGGTCTAAGTTCGTGCCAACTCCTATCAATCCGCCGGCTGTTACTTGGCTCATTCTCCTACCGCCTGACACCAAAGTAGTGACCTCAGTAATTATAGGTTCCCAGAAAACTTTACCTTTCTGTTCTACCTTCCTTCCTGGCTTTATCTCTATTTTATCGCCTACTTTCAAAACGCCCTGTAATAGGGTTCCGCCAATAACGCCTCCAACCAAATCTTTAGGTCTGTTCCCGGGCATGTTAACGTCGAAAGATCTTGCAATACACATCCTTATAGGTTTGTCTTCAGCTTTCTTTATAGTAGGTATTTTTTCTTGAAGTGCTTTTATGAGCATATCTATATTAGCAGAATGCTGTGCCGAGACCGGTATTATAGGTGCGTTTTCAGCGCAAGTACCTTTAACAAATTTCTTTATCTGCTCGTAATTTTCTAAAGCTTTATTCTCATCTACAAGATCTATCTTGTTCTGAGCTATAACAATATTTTTTATTCCTACAATATCGAGCGCCATTAAATGCTCTTTGGTCTGAGGCTGAGGACAATGCTCATTTGCAGCAATGAGTAGCAGAGCGCCATCCATTATAGCAGCGCCGCTCAGCATTGTAGCCATTAAAGTTTCATGGCCTGGAGAATCTACAAAAGAAACGCATCTAAGCATTTCTGACTTCGATTTGCAGTAAGCGCAAGTCTCATTTGTAGAATAGCATTCGGGTTCGGGGCACTCAGGGCATTTGTAGAAGGCTGCGTCTGCATACCCCAATCTGATGGAAATACCGCGCTTTAACTCCTCAGAATGTCTATCAGTCCATTCGCCAGTAAGTGCTTTAGCAAGTGTGGTCTTGCCGTGATCTACATGACCTACTAACCCTATATTTACCTCAGGCTGTTTAGGAACTTTCATTTCTTTAGACAAAGGAGAGACAACCTACGGTTTTCTCCCCTTTTTCCCTCTTTCCCTGAAGCCCTTTTCTTTTTAGAAAAAAGAAAAGCCCTTCA
>JASEFT010000049.1 GCA_030018475.1 Candidatus Thermoplasmatota archaeon | reverse complement strand
GTACGGCATACAAAATATTTAATTTATACTCGGAAAAACACCTTCGGAACTACTGATTCAATTAAAAATATTTTGCCTATTATAAAAAGCGCCGGGAGTGAGATTTCCGAAAGCTCCAGGCTTCTTTCGAACTCACGAAGTGCTCGACGCACAAACGGCTCTCGAGGCCGCCGCTTTCAACCACTTAGCTATCCCGGCTTTCTATAATAGAAAGATTAAATACTGCGTGAGATATAATTGTATCGATGCTGGTTAAAGTAATTTTAACCCCTGAGAAAGAGCGAAAGGAAGTAGAACTACCGAAAAATACAAAAATTTACGATTTAGTTAAAAAACTAAATTTGAATCCCGACACGGTAATAGTACTAAGAGGCGATACACCAGTACCAATTGATGATGTATTGGACAAGGAAGAAACTCTAGAAATTGTAAGAGTAATTTCTGGAGGTTGAGCTCCTGTAGTCTAGTCCGGATAAGGATTGCGGCCTTTCGTAGCCCGCGAACACTTTCTCTTTTCTACTACAGAACTCCGTCACATCGTACGGAATCGCAAAGCGATTCCGCAGATGTAAAGAAAAGTGAAAGGGCTCATGGAGAGCCGCCGACCCGGGTTCAAAGAAGCTTTTACTACGGAATTGCAAAGCAATTCCGTACGTTCGTATGGAATTTTGTAAAAATTCCATAGATTGAGCTGACAAAAAAGCCGGCTCAGCTCTGGAAATCCCGGCAGGAGCATTTAAAATAAAAAAGAGGCAGAAGAAGAGGAATTTATATGACTGAAAAAGTAGGTGTTTTAGTTGTAAGCTACGGCGCGCGAGAAGCTGCAATTGTAGATGCACTTTGTAGATCCGAAAATTACAAAGTTAAAATTTACGATGCAGACAAACAGAGAAACCCATTTATACTCGAAAGATGCGAAGCCTACGAAATCACAGGAAGTAATTTAGATAAAATTTGCGAATTCGCTAAAAAAAACAAGGAAAATATAGATTTTGCAATTGTTGGCTATGAAGAGCCTATAATTAAGGGGGTACGTAATATTTTAGAAAAGGAAACAAATATTCCGGTAATATGCCCTACAAAAGAATATGCGGTAGAAGGCAGTAAAGTCTACCAGCGATTTTTGTTAGAAGAATGCGCTCCTAACTGCAATCCTAAATTTAAAGTATTCTACCCAAAGGACTATAGCACAGTAGAAGAGGCAAAAGAAGAGCTGTTGAAGTGGTTAAAAGAACTTAATACCGAAGTAGCTGTAAAACCAGATACCCCAGCTATGGGTAAAGGAGTTGGCGTCTGGGGAGACCATTTCAATACAAAAGAAGAGCTTTGGGAGCATTTTTTGAGTATTTATAAAAACTGTGGAGTAATTGTAGAAGAAAAGATTAAAGGCGAAGAGTTCAGTTTGCAATTCTTTTCAGATGGCAAGCATCTAGTGGCTACTCCTGCGGTACGCGACTATAAAAGAGCATTCGACAACGATTTAGGAGCTAACACTGGCGGAATGGGCTCTTATAAAGCTGAAAAAGAATATATGCCTTGGATGGAAGAAAAAGATTGGCGTGATGCAATTGAAATAGGAACTAAAATTTTCAAAAAGCTAAGGGGCAACAGTAACAATATTGGTCTAAGAGGTGTGCCGCTCTATGTTGCTTTCACATGCACTTCAGAAGGATTGAAAATATTCGAACTCAATTCTAGGCCTGGCGACCCAGAAATACAAAATTTACTGCCTATTCTAGAAGATGATTTTGTAGAAATATGCTTTGCAGTACTTGAGGGAAAACTTAGTGAGCTCAAATTTGCGCCTAAAGCGACGGTAGCAACTTACGCAGTACCTATGACTTATGGCGGCTATAGAACTAAATATTCTGGTGATAGAGTTGTTGATCTCAGCGGTGCATACAAGCTAACGGAGAAATACAAAGATAATATTAGGGTATATCCAGGCTCTTTAGAGTTATGTGAGGATGGGAAAATTCGTGCGCTAGGCTCTAGAGCTGTATGCGTAGTGGGTATTGGTGCTACAATAGAAGAGGCCAGAGAAATTTCGTTAGCAGGTATAAAAGCAATTGACGGCGCTCTATGGAATCGCTGGGATATTGCATCTAAAGCACATATAGAAAGGAGTAGGGAGCATTTGAAAAAGCTAAGGATGAATTTGTAATAATGTTTTCATTTCATCAGCTCACTTACCTTAATCAAAGAAATTAACTCAATATCATTTTCTTTCAATAAACTCTCAGCACCTTCTTCTCTATCAACCACTACAATTGCTCTCTTAACGATTGCGCCTCTCTCTCTAACTGCATTTACAACTTTAAGAATAGAATTGCCAGTGGTAGCTACGTCTTCTATTACAACCACATACTCTCCTTCCTTGAGTTCTCCTTCAATTTGCTTGCTTGTGCCGTGCTCTCGTAACTCCTTCCTTAAAATAACAAAAGGAATTTTTGCTTTAAGTGCAACTGCTGTAGCAATAGGCACAGCGCCTAACTCTATACACGCAATTTTCTCCTCTTTACCGCTAAGCTTTCCGGTAAGCTCTTTCGCGAGCTTGCTAAGTATTTTAGGGTTAAGCGATGCAGCTTTTATGTCTATATAGTAATTGCTTTCTTTTCCTGAGGTGAGTTTGAACTTGCCAAATTTTATTGCTCCACACTCTTTAAGCATTTCTTTCAGCATATTCTCACCAGGGCACCTTCTTCTTACCCAATTTATAGCCTATCACATTCACAACTCTATGGAATAATGGCGTTACAAGTAATATAAAAATTATGTGCGGAAGCTTAAAATACCTAAAGAACCAGTCGTTGGAAAAGATTATTAAAAAAAGCCATGCTCCGAGCACAAAATCTAACTGATCTAGAATCATTAACTTCTTTCCACGCTCTATACCGAGCCTGCGCTTTACAAAACTTTTTAATAGGTCGCCGAACATTGCGCCAAAGCACAGACAGAAAAGAATGATAACAAAACTAGTATTGGTATCAAACTCAGGAATGAAATTATTATAGTAATTGTAAATTTTTGCAATATTTAGTGAAACAATCTGCGCGCTTCCTACACCCATACCTATAATTATTCCGCCTATTAATCCAAGCCAAGTTTTACCATCGCCGAAAATTCGTTTGTTATCAAAAAAAGTCCTACCCAAATCTACTGGCTTGCCGCCGCCAACAAGTACCGCAGAAGAATTAGAAACGTATGCAGGTAGCATTAGCCAGAACGATTGCAATATGACTACCAAACATTCAAGCACGAGTTAATAATATATCAGAAAGATTTTAATCTTTCCTAACCTTTCTTTGTAAATACATGCACTGGGTAGATGTAGTTGCAGAAGAGTTGCTTAAAAAAGGCAAAAAACACAAAATTGCCAGCGGCACTTCTATCTCAGGCTCTATACATATTGGCAATGCGGGCGATGTGATAATCGCTCATGCAATTGCTAGAGCTATAACTGAAAAAGGCGGTAGCGCAAATTGTATTTGGATAATGGATGACGTAGATGCGCTTAGAAGCATTCCTCAGCCTATTCCAAAAGAATTTGATAAATATTTAGGTATCCCTGTATCAAGTTTGCCGTGCCCTTTCAATTGCTGCTCTTCATTTGTAGAGCATTTCACAAAGCCTTTTATTAAGACTTTAGCTGAGCTAGGAATTAAGCCTGAAATTTATTCTGATTTAGAGCTTTATAAGAAAGGAATTTACCTGCCCTATACTAAAATAGCAATTGAAAAATCTAAAGAGCTAATAAAAATATTGAAAGAAGTTTCGGGCGCTCAAAAACCATTGGATTGGCTACCATTTGAACCTATCTGTGAAAAGTGCGGTAAAATTGCAACAACACACGCTTATCAA
Organism: Candidatus Thermoplasmatota archaeon; assembly: GCA_030018475.1. NCBI lineage: Archaea > Methanobacteriati > Thermoplasmatota > Thermoplasmatota archaeon. The sequence continues at coordinate 5,853 of JASEFT010000049.1, read as the reverse complement.
TTTGATGGTGAAAATATTCTTTATAAATGTGTTGGCGGAATTGCTGGCAGAAAGAAAATAATTGGGTGTAACTACGAAGGTGCCAGTAGCTTAAGAAACGGTAAATTGCCCTGGCGTATAGAGTGGGCTGCACGCTGGAAATTTTTAAATATAACTTGCGAGCCTTTGGGTAAAGAGCATTCTGCTGCAGGAGGCTCCTACGATACTGCAAAGTTAATTGCTAAAGAGATTTATTGCTACGAGCCACCGTATCCTGTATTCTACGAGCATATAATGGTTGATGGAAAGAAAATGTCTAAATCTCTAGGCAATATTATTACTACAGAACAAATGCTAGAATGCGTTGAACCTCAAGTCATAAAATATCTGTTCTTCAGAACGAAGCCCACAAAGCATAAAGATATTGATATGAATTATAGCTTACTCAGGCTTGCAGAAGATTATGAGCGTACTGAAAGGATTTATTACGGCATTGAAAAATACGCATTGGAAAAGGAAATATCAGATATAAAAAGAAGTTATGAGCTTGCTCAGCTCGGGAAGCCTGCTGAAAAATTCTGTCAGCTTGAATACTCTCATTTGGTGATTTTAGTGCAGCTCGCTAAAGATTTTCCAAGCTTGCTGGCAATTTTAAACAGGCTCGGTATAAAGCCTGACAGAGAATTTGAGCGAATGCTAGAGGATAAATATAAACGCGCAATTAACTGGCTAGGTAAGTATGCGCCTGAGCAGTTTAAATTCGAAGTCAAGGAAACATTGCCTCTTGTAGATCTGAGCAGATCTCAAAAAGAATTTCTCAGAAAATTTGCTGAGGAGCTTAAAATTGTAGAGTTCACTCCTATACAGATACATAATAAAATTCACGAACTTTCAAAGGAATTGGGTATTGAGCCTAAGAGAAGCTTTGAAGCACTGTATAAAATACTACTGAACAGAGAAGAAGGTCCTAGACTTGGCTATTTGCTTGCATCGCTGGGTAGAGAATTTGTGCTCCAGAGAATTGAGGAAGCGATAGAGAAGCTGAGAGAACAATCGAAAATTTTTAAGAAATAGTAGAGCTATTTACTTAAACTTCGCATAGAATCTCAACGTTAAAATCCAGACTAGAAATTCCAAGTTGCGGAATTTACTGGACAGCCCCGTGGTGTAGCGGTCAATCATATCAGGCTTTGGACCTGGTGACGGAGGTTCGAATCCTCTCGGGGCTATCCCAAACATTAATTAATTAGAAAATCTATTCTTGATTACCATGAGCTTGCTTGAAGAGCATTTAAAAAGCATGGTCGGCAAGGATATTGTAGTGGTAATGGTTGACGGGCAAGCTTTTAAAGGCAAACTTGTAAATTACGATGGCGAATCCATTGTTTTAGATAACGTTATGGAAGCTAGAGCTACAGATGCTAGATGGCGAGAAGCGCTTGTAACAGTCCCTATTATGGGCTATGAAGCTGAGGCAGGCGGCGGTATAATGATTGGCGATACTGGCACAAGCATGCTAAAACTCACCACAGTAATTGTTAGAATTCCACATATTACTAGAGTTTGGATTTGGGCACCTAAAAAGCCTGAGGGATATTAGTTGTTTTCTGTCATTCTTGTAGAGCCTAAATATGATGGTAATATAGGTGCAGTTGCAAGGGTAATGAAAAATTTTTCGTTCTCAAACTTGATATTGGTAAAGCCCTGCAAAATTGGCGAAGAAGCTTATAAAAGAGCAATGCATGGTGTAGATATTCTAGAAAATGCAAAAGTAGTAACTAATTTTGAAGAAGCTATAGCTCGGCTAGATTATGCAATAGGCACTACAAGTATTGCAAATATCTCAGAAAGAAAGTATTTGAGAATTGCACTCACGCCAAGCGAACTTGCAGAAAAAGTCGCTAAGCTAAATGCTGATATAGGCTTGATATTTGGAAAAGAAGATTTTGGACTGAGCAAAGAGGAGCTAAAAAAATGCGATTTGTTAGTGAGCATTCCGTGTGATAAAGAATATCCGGTAATGAATGTAGCGCATGCTGCAGCCGTAATTTTATATGAGTTAAGGAAGGCAGGCACTAAAATAAAAACAGCAAAGCGTGCAAGTAAATTTGAAACGACAATCTTGTTTAATAAATTCTCCGAACTACTCGATTTGATAGACTACCCAGAGCACAGAAAAGACAATACAAGAATTATGTTTAGGAGAATTATAGGAAGGGCAACGCTATCGCAACGCGAATTTTATAATTTAGCTGGTATTTTAAGTAGAGCTAGCAAACTAATAAAAGAGGAAAAAAAAATGCGAAAATATTAAGTTGCTAGAAACTGTTTATTGTATCGAGTAAAGGAAGACAAAGAAATGCTTGAAGTACCAACTAAATTTTTCGTTACTTCTGGCAAAGCAATAAGTAGGGTTACAGACCTTAACGCATTCGACAAAGCGTTGCTTAATGCAGGTATTGGCGAGCAAAATATTATATCAGTTTCTTCTATACTCCCAGGCGCAATAAAGCAAGTGCCCAAGAAGAAATTGCCGACAGGAGCTCTAGTGCAGTGTGTACTAGCTCAAATGCGCGGTAGCGAAGGTGAAACTATTTCTGCAGGTATAGCTTATGCATTTAGAAAAGACAGACAAGGAGGCTACGTGGCAGAGGGTCATGGGCATATGAACAAAAGAGCTATGAAAGAAATTTTGCAATGGAAGTTAGAAGAAATGGCTAAGCTGAGAGGCGTTGAGCTAGGATCTATTAGATATAAAATAGAGGAGCTTTCCATACCTATGGACCATTACGGTGCTTGCTTGGCTGCCGTGGTCTATATTTAAAGTTATAAATTTTTATACATGCAAAGCTATAATTAAAAGTAATGAAACTAAAGAAGCTCGTAGCAGTAATAATTATTATTTCCATTATAGTTGCAAGCGCTTATTATTTACTAGCTTACGCTAAAAAACCTAGCTTTGAAGATTTACTCAACTCTAGATCCGAGCGCAAGTTAGGGAGCACAACAATAATTGTTTCTAATATGTCTTATTTTGCTCTTATAGGAACGCCGGTAGCATTGTATTACGATAGAGAAGAGAAATTATTATCTCCTCTAGTTGTAGAGGGCGAGCAATCAGATAATTTTCTAGCTATTTTCAGTCCTGAGAGCAGCTTTAGGCTGGAGGGCGAAGCTGAAAGCGCTTCCATTGCTGCTGCAGAGCGTTTCTGGAAGAGCAGCGATGGAGCGATAATTTTGCAGCCTCAAGCTTATGAAATTGCACTTACTATTGCACCTTTAGCTTCTTATCTAAATATACCAGTGCTCGTAACAGAAAATGTTAATAACATTGTGCCAACCCTCAAAGCACTTAATGTAAAATACACAGTTGTATGCGGCGAGCTCTCAGGTTACGGAAAAAGTTGGAAGCTTAACTCTATCCAAGAGGCGCAAGAGCTATTACTAGATTTTATGTACAAAAGATTTGGAAGCTTTAATTATATTGTATTAACAAACCCAAAAGATACGCACTCTGAGCACGGGCTCTCGAAAATATCTTGTCTAGCACCTTACTTAGCAGCTGGTAGAACCGGTATTGTAGTAGCTTCTTCGCATGAACGCTTGCCTGAAGATGCTTTTGTAAATTTTAAAGAGCGTGAAGAGGAAATAGCAGCAATGGCAAATAATATTACTGTAAAAATAAAAGTCGATTTAAATAACGTACTTAATAAAACAAAAAAGTTCGAAAAGTTTTTCCAAAGTTATCTTGAAAATCCTTATATCGCAATTTTAGGCTGTCCTTATTCTATACCTTTTTATTACAAATATGTTGATATCGGTGATGATAAAAAATGGATTGCTACTGACGACTACTATTCAAATTTAGATGAAAACGAATTCACTGTAGAGCTTGCTTCCGGAAGACCTATTGCACTAAGTCTCAGTGCAACTTCATGCCTTCTCTCTAGAAGTTTATGCTATGATAAGTACAAAGAAAATTATAACGAAGGTGCCGGAGCTACTACAACAAATAATTTAGCAAACACAGAATGGAAGAGCGCTGGCTACGTGGGCAGCGGTGACGACTGGAATGGCGCTATCTGGATGATGAGGCCTGAGCATGCTCGAGCTCACAGATACTTACTACAAAATGATTATTTTGTTTATACAACTAAAAGAAGGCTTAGTGGCGAAACTGTAGCGCAGGATATTTTAAAACTTTATACATCTTCTAGTATGATTTATGTGATGGCGCATGGCTCGCCAAGCGGCTACAATATGGTAGACAGTATTGAAGGTGAAGACGTGCAGGAATGGGGCTTGCTGGGACCTTCTGTTTTAATATTAATTTCATGCTCCGCAGGTAGAATTGATGTTGAAGACATTGACAAAACAATTTCGCTGTCTTTTATGAGTGTAGGCACTAATGCTTATATTGCTGGTACTAGAACAGAATGGACTGAAGGCTCGCCTGAAATTAGCTTTTATTGCTTGAGATCGCTCGTAAGCGAAGATGCAGCTGTTGGAATTGCATTTAGAGATGCAAAAAACTATTTCGTTAAAGAATATGTAGAGACTGGTAAGCTTGATTATTATCATGCAGGTATAAAGCAGCTCTATGCTGAGCCTGCTTTTAATCCTTACACGCCAAATATAGAAGGCTAAGCCGAAGATTTTATACTTGCGTAAATAGTTCTTTGCCTTATTCAGAGCGATGAGAGAAGAAATAAAAAAAATGAGAACGCCAGTTATTGTAATAAACTTCAAAGCTTATACTGAGATCATAGGAAGAAAAGGATTAGAGCTTGCAAAACTTTGTGAAAAAATAAGTTATGAAAATGAAGTTGAAATTGCAATAGCGCCTCAAAATGTAGATTTAGGATTGATAGCAAAGGAAGTGAAAATACCTGTACTTGCGCAGCATGTAGATGCTATAGAGCCTGGCTCTAAAACAGGTCATATAACTTGCGAAGCTATAAAAGCAGTAGGCGCTAAAGGCACTTTAATAAATCATTCTGAGAAAAGATTGCTGCTGGCAGATATTGAGTTCATTGTAAAGAAATGTAAAGCTCTTGAACTTGTAAGTGTAGTATGCACTAACAATCTTGAGGTAAGTAAAGCATGCTCTTTGCTAGCGCCCGATTTTATAGCAATAGAGCCTCCTGAACTTATAGGGGGCGAGATTGCAGTTACTACTGCAGACCCTGAAATTGTAAGAGGCGCTGTAACTGAGATTAAGAAATTGAATTCAAAAGTTAGCGTATTGTGCGGAGCAGGTATAAAGAATGGTAAAGACGTAGCCAAAGCTTTAGAGTTAGGCACTTCCGGAGTGCTTTTAGCAAGTGGAGTTATTAAAGCTAAAGATCAAAGAAAAGCTTTAGAAGATTTAGTGAGCGGAATGAAATAAAAAACAAACAGAAAAAAATATCTCGCCCTCGAAAACGAAACCTTTATAAACCACCAAATATCTACTTTGTTCAAGGTGGTCGAAAAATGAAAAAAGCGGCTAAAATAATTGGAATAACAATAGTGTGCATGCTGATAGCGAGCGCGTTGAGTATAGTGAGTATAGGAAATGTAGAGAAAGGGATAAAAAGCCCTGAGACAGTGTGGTTGCAAGGGTATACCGTAGATGAGACCGGTGCGCCGGTAGCCTATATAACGATATGGGCTTACGGCGGCGATCCCGGGAATTACTCGAGTGTCACATCTGATGAAACTGGTGAATATAACTTTACTGCCCTAAACATAGGAAGTTACTCTCTTGTAGCTTGGAATGCGACCCAAGGATTACTTTCTGGGCCTCTTACTCTCACCTTAGAAGCCAACACTTCTAGCTACAATATTACAGTAGGAGCTATTCCGGCAAAGGTAAACACAATTGAGTATACA
>JASEFT010000048.1 GCA_030018475.1 Candidatus Thermoplasmatota archaeon | reverse complement strand
TAAAAATTTAGGTAGGCATTCCTTGCTAGTTCTTGGGCCAAAGTATTTTAGCTCAGTTATTTTTACTGGGATGCATATTCTTGAAACCATTCCATGCAAAGAATAAGGCAGTCTAACAAGTCGCATTTCGCCAGCGGTAACCCATTCATTGATAGCATATTTTTTTGATAGCATCTGCGCTATTTTCAGCCTTTCTTTTCTAGCCAATTTATAAGTATCTTCGTCAAACACATGTATATGGAATCCCCTGCCTGAGTATGTTGTTCTAACCTTGGAATAATTTTTTACAAGCTCTTAGCATAATCACCATGATAAGGGCATTTTACATTCTCCGGGTCTAGATCGAACGCAAGTTCCTGACCTGAAAAATGCTTACAGTTCCAGCATTTTCTGTAAGCAATTCTGCATTTCCTGCATATTTCTAAATTTTCGTAAATACCTCTGTCGTAATAAGCGCTCTCAGGTAAAATCTCTCGCGCTCTTTCAAACTTGCGAATCTCAATCCTTTAGGCAAAGGTAGCATTAAAAAGAAAACAAATTTAAGTATTCAAATAACTATCGTAATTCGGTGATTGAGAAAATGATAATAGCGCAATTAAGTATCGCTCCTATAGGAGAAGGTACAGGCGTAAGTAAATATGTGAAAGCGAGTATAGAAGCGCTGAAAAGAAAAGCGTGTAGAGCAGAGCCAACTGCAATGTGCACTGTATTTGAAGCTAAAACGTTAGATGAAATTTTAGAGGCTTTAAAAGAAGCTCATAACGCAGTGTTCAAGCTTGGTGCTAAAAGAGTGATTACTCATTTGGTAATCGATGATAGGAAAGACAAAGAAGCTAGTATAGAATCTAAGTTGAGTGCAATTATGAAATGAGCTATTGTAGAAATGTTCTTGAAGCAATAGGTAAGACGCCATTAGTAAAATTAAACAGAGTAACAAAAAACGTTGGTGCAACGGTACTTGCTAAACTTGAAAGATAGAATTGCATTAAGAATGATTGAAGACGCAGAAAAGAAAGGCCTGGTGAATAAAAATTCTGTGATTGTTGAGCCAACAAGCAGCAATACCGGGATTGGGCTGGCAATGATGTGTGCAATTAAAAACTATAAGTGCATTATCGTGATGCCGAAGGGTATGAGTGAGGAGAGGAGAAAATCGATTAAGGCATTTGGCGCGAAGATTGTACTCACACCTGTCAAAGAAGATGTTGCAGGCGCTGTGAAAAAAGCAGAAACCATTGCAAGAAAAACAGAAAATGCATTTATTCCGCACCAATTTAAGAACCCTGTAAATGCTCAATGTCACTATGAAACAACCGCAAATGAAATTCTAGAGCAGACGGACGGAAAAATAGATGCTTTTGTGGCCGGAATCGGAACTATTATGGATGTTGGATCCGCACTTAAAGAAAAAATACTTAGGCATTTCATCTGGCGCAAATATTTTGGCTGCAATCGATGCCGCAAAGAAATTAAAATTAGGTAAAGGCAAAGTTGTCGTTACAGCGTGAGTAAATTGATAAGTTTCTGCCTTATTGCAGAATCCAGTACCGAACCTATACTTGGAAAATCATGGGTAGTAATATATCAATCAAAAACTCCACTTCGGTAATTCCAAGCATTTCCTCACAGCTCCTTAGCAAGCTTTACAATCTCGTTTATCACCCAGTCGTTGATTTTTCTGCCTTTATCTTCACTTGCTACCGTAGGATCGCCAATTATACCAGTTCGAAACTTTTTCTCTATCCCTTTCATTATCAGATATTTAGGCAAGTTCGGCTTGGATTTCATACCTTTTCCTTTAACCAAATCTTTTCTTAGCGCTAATATTCTAGAAGTTTCTATTGCGCCACCGTGAGCATCCCATTCTGGAATTTCAAGTGTCTTTAAGAATTTTCTGCCTTTGGCTTCGTATAACAGCTCGTAATCAGATAAAACTAAAACTTTCACATCTTTTTCCTCAGCAATCTTTTCAGCGCCTAACCTCAAAGCTTGTAAATGAGCTCTACCGCCGTGGCCTGAAAGCAAAATAATTTTTTTGAAGCCATTTTTTATAAAGCCTGCTAAAATATCGTAACTCAAAGCTCGCATAGTATCGAAAGTTAAAGATATAGAGCCTGGGAATTTATCTGTAGATACGCAAACACCATACCTTATACTAGGCACGATAAACACATTTTTTCCTAATTTCTTAGCTACTCTTTCTGCAATATACTCTGCTTGCAAAGAATCTGTGGCTAATGGCAAATGCTCGCCGTGCTCTTCAATTACACCAATAGGTAGGATAACAATGGACTTATCATTTACAAACTTCTTGACTTCTTCCATTGTAAGTTCATCAAATATAAACATAGTAATAGAAATTAATCTATAAGGCAAAAAGATTTTTCTATTTCTAAAGCTTTTTACTTAAGAAGATGGCGATTGCAATTGCGTATCATGAAGATTATTCTAAATACAATTTAGGCGAGGCTCATCCTTTTCTCAGTTTAAAGCCTAGAAAAACAATAGAGTTTCTAAGAGCGAAAAATTTGATGGGTTCTAAGTTAAAACTTTTAGTGCCTGTGCCTGTAGGTGAGGAGGATTTGGCGCGAGTGCATACAAGAGATTTTATAGAGCTAGTGAAAAAGCTCTCTGAAAAAGGGGGAATGCTTGCTTTGGATACTCCTGCGCCTAAAGGAATTTTTGAAATAGCGAAACTAGCATGCGGAGGTACTAAGTTGATGGCTGAGGAAGTAGCGCAAGAGAAATTTTGGTGCGGTATTAATACTTTAGGAGGTTTTCATCATGCAGGTAAAGATAGCGCTTCTGGTTTTTGCTTCTTTAACGATCTAGCGATTGCAATAGAGTATTTGCGCTCTGAGTACAAAATAAAAAAATTTATGGTTGTTGATACTGATGTGCACCATGCTAACGGCACGCAGGAAATCTATTACGACGATAATTCTGTGCTCCTTATCTCACTACATCAAGATGGCAGAACGCTATATCCAGGAACAGGATTTACAAAGGAGATAGGTGTGGGCAAAGGAAAGGGCTATACAACAAATATTCCTTTGCTTCCAGCTACAGCTGGAAAAGCTTATCTTTACGCATTTGATACTCTCGTGCCTAAGCTTGCAAACCAATTTCAACCTGAGATTATATTTTGGCAGTCTGGCGTAGATACTTACTGGCAAGACCCACTTGCAAATCTAAATCTTACTTTAGATACCTACTATTCGTTAGGACTTAGAATGAAAGCTATTGCTGAGAGTACTTGTAATAAGTTGGTAGTTTGTCTTGGCGGTGGATATCATGAAGATGGCTGTGTTAAAGGTTATTATAATGAAATTTCGGGATTGCTAAAAGCTGACAATTTTATAAATGAAAAAAAAGTTGTAGATGAAAGAAGAATAAATGAGACAAAGGAAATAATAGATAGAGCTATAATGAAACTATCTAATTATTGGAATTTCTGAGCTATAATTCCTGTAATTCCTTATTTAATTCTTCAACCTTTTTTATATTACCTAGCTTCTCATAAGCGGTTATAGCATTTCTGAACAGCTCTCTCGCCTTTTCTTTCTCGCCCTTTTCTTTGTACATCTTTCCGTACTCAAAATATATTTGTGATGGGAATTCAGAATCTTGAATTTCTTTCGCTAACTTTATTGCCTTCTCGAAACTCTCTACAGCTTTGCTCCATTCCTTTTCTACTTTGTGTATTATACCATAATTTAGCTCGCACTGCGCAATCGCTCTTTTTTCACCTAACCGCTCAAAAATTTTCAATGCATTAGCCGTATATTCTCCCGCTCTAGCTAACTCAGACTTTTCTATATAACCTTGTGCCGCATTGCTTAGCCCGTAGCCGAGCGTTCTAGCATCGCCAATTTCGTTGCTTAATTTCACACATTTTTCATACCACTCTATCGCTCTATCAATATCGCCTTTTCCATCATAAGCGGTCCCGAGATTGTTATATATTTTTACTAGCTCGTGTTTGTCGCCAAGCTTTTCCACTTCGCCCAACGCCTTTTCCATCAGCTCAATACTTCTATTATATTCTCCTACAGACCAATAAGCGATTCCTATTGCTCCGTAGGTTTTGGCAGTCAGAGCTAAATCGCTGATTTTTTCGCAAAACCTAAGACACAATTCTAATTCTTTCATGGCTTCTCCTACCTCTCCTTTGCGCAAGTACACAGAGCCGATATTATAATGCACATCAGCAATGCCATGAACATCGTTGATTCTTTCGGAAATTTCAAGTGCATTCTGTAAATTTCTCAGTGTTTTATCATACTCGCCTCTTCTGAAATATATTTTAGCAATGCCTCGATAGGATTCTGCTGAGTACGCATCTTCTTTTATCTCAGTGCTAAGCTCTAACGCAGAATGATAATAGTTCAGAGCCTCGTCCCATTTACCCAAAAGGTTGGATATATCGCCTTTGGATAATAGAATTTTAGCATACTGTTGCTTTTGAATTTTTTCTGTCTTAAACTCTGTTAAAATAGTTCTAAACTCTTCTAGGAGACCGCCTTTTATAATTGTAGAGCTGTTCTCAACAGCCAATTCAATTGCTCTTTCTTGCTCGTTTGCACTAAGGTAGTGATACATTGTTTCTATTAAAGCTGAATCACCAATTTCTTTCTCGTAATACTGAGCTGCAACTATGTGATAATAACTTTTCTGCTTTGATGCAAGTCTTGTATAAAAGAATTCACGCAACATTTCGTGAAGGTCGTAAATATTGTAAGACCTTTGGAGTAACGATTTTTCAACGAGCGCATCTATTACATCGTATTCTATGTCCTCAACAAGCAAAGCTCTTGCATAGAATGGTACTCTGAACACAGAAGCTATTTCTAAAGCCTTTTTTTCACTATCATTTAGCGCTCTTACAATTTCTTCTTTCAAAAATTCTTCTGCTTCAGCAGTTGTCTCGGGTAATATTAACTCTAGCATCAGAGGATGGCCTTTCGTTAGATTATAAAATCTATCTGTATCCTTCTCAATTCCTCTAGCATTCAGTAGTTTCTCAGAGCTTTCTTTGTCAAGCCCTTCTAATTTTAGCTCTACTACAGTCTTTCTTATAACAACGTCTCTCCGATCATAAAATGGTGCAATGCTCCTGCCTATCACTACAATTTTTGATTTTGTTCTTAGTTCTTTTAATGATGAAAAGAAATCGACTATTTCGTTATTCGCTCTTTCGAAATTATCGAATATAAGCAATGCTCTAACATTATTGAGCTCTTCCTCTAACATCATCATTATTTCTTCTATATCGATTTTGCCGCCTGCAATATAATTTTTTAGACGTTCTACGCCAGCTTTTGCAAGAAACTCAGATAATTTTGCAAGCATGGTTCTTAGAGTGCTAAAATTATAAAACCTATGCCAGAAAACATTAATCTCGAATTTATAACGTTCAAGCGCCTTAGCCACTAGTGCGGTCTTGCCTATGCCTGCAATGCCTTTAATAACAATTACGTGCGCCTCAGAAGCAAGAAAATTTAATGTTTTATTTAGCTCAGCGGTCCTCCCGAAAAAATGTTTGATCTCAGGTTTTCTCTCAGAGAAGTCAATATATTTTTTGGGCATTAGAAAAGACTGTAACTCAAAAATGTCATCTTGCGAAACGTGTTTTAATACATTTGTATAATTTAGCTCTACTGGAACAATTTCTCTCAGCTCGTAAATTCTCATATTTTGCATAATTAACATAAACTCCTTTTTATTAAAAATGTTAGGATCTATCGGTAAAATTAGAATAGCTCCTCTGTTCGCTACCAAATCGTTTATTATTTTCAGCCATCTTAAACAAGTATCAAAACCGTTAACCTCTACAAGATACTCAAATCCTTCTAATAGCATTACTGGCTTTTTACTATCATTTAAAAAATCAGTTATTGTTTTGGTAACTTCAAAATCTAGTCTACTAGGATGAAGAATATCCTTCCCGCTAATTTCAGATAGCCAGTAAATTTCTACTTTTATGTTGTATTCTTTGTCGATATTTTTAGGAGACACATTCGATATAACGATGCCTTCATAACCTTCTTTTAGTAGCCTTTTAAAAGCCTCGTAAGCCTGAGCATGCTTTTCACCTTTTATAATATAAGAGTACCCTATCTCGAAAGGCTCTTTGACAAGCTTTTTTAAACGCTCAATCAAATCAGCTATCGTCATTTCTTCAATTTCTGCCTTATCTCTAACCTTCAGCTTAGTTTCGCCAATCTGCTCCTTTAACTTCGTAGCTCTCATTATGCCATTTGAGGTTAAAAAATAAAAATTTCTGAATCTACCAGTCTGGCGCAGGTAAATTCGTTTCTCCTCTATCAAACCTTCTTTCTTCAGTTCCTTTAGTCCTTCAGATACAATTCTATGAGAAATATTAAGCGCTTCTTCTATGCCGGATTGCGAGAATATTAAGCTAGGCTGGAGTTTCTTTGCAACTGTCTCAAATTGTTCTTCTATACGATCTTCCAAATGTATTAGTATCCTCTCCTTAGCAGTAAGTTTAAGCATTAATGGTAAAGCAGCTTGTGAACATAAAAATGTATCATAGTAACAGCAGGGTAACATCAAGGTCGATATTTATATACTCTAAATTACAAACATTATTTCCGGTGATAAAAATGGAAGATATAATTAAGAGCACAGACCAAAGCACTGCCAGAGAAGCTATCCAAGTAGCTACACTTGTATTGGCTATGCTGAGTAATGAAAATCCTAGACTCCATGTGCATGTGCTTGAAGAAGGTGATATAAATGAAAGAGTTTGTTGAGTGCAAAACCATTGGGTATAAAATGTGCCCTTGGTGTAGAAAACCAACTGTAAGCACTAAATTGGAGATATGGTTCGGAAGATTCAGGCATGTAGAGAAAGAGTGTAGCGTGTGCGGGTATTATAGATATACGTAGGAGTGGTAAAAAATGGAAAAAGAAAAATTGTTGGGCTACCGAGAAAAAATAGTTCGAACTCTTTCAAGTCTCTTGCCACTGTGCTTTGTAAGTAGTAGCACTATCGCAATACTAGGCCTTGCGTTTATATTCGTCCTGTTGCACACATTAGCTTTGGTAAGAGAGGTGAAATAAGAAATGAGGGAAATTATTTGGTATCCTCCAATACCGCCACCGCCGGCTGAGAAACGACAAATAGATAAAGAATTAAGAGCGCTGAGAACTAAAAAAATTAGTTATGCAATTACGGGAATGTTTGCCTTTGTTATATTTACTATGATATTGGTCTCTGTAGTGTATCTCTGGGTAGTAGGCTACATGGGCGCCGGAGGCGCTGGCTATGCTGGTGCATTCACTGGGGAATTGCCTGCTGAGCCTAAAGCCGTGAGTATCAACTCTACAATTAATGTAGAGTATAGAAGGATAGAGAAAGAGTACGTACCAATTTATACACTAAGTTACGAGGCTACTTTTAAATATATTATAACTACAAGCGAAGCCACTGCCAATATACCTTTACCAAAAGGTTCTGTTGAGAACTTACTTTTAAGAATAAATAACAATATTACAGAGCCGACAATCAGTGGCAACAATATAGTAATTTCTCTTTCTTCAGGTAGTAATACAATATATTTAAGCTATAGCGCTAAAGGCTCTAACGAATATTCTCATCAAGTGCCTAGAAATAGACTTATCGAAAGGTTTTATATGAAGTTAGAATTGAGAAATGTAGAATGGCATGAAAGTTTGCCTGAAGAATGCCTTGTACCAGATAATATTATTATCTCGGGCAAGACTACCATTTTCATTTGGGATAAAGATAGTGCGGTTTTAGATAAAAATATAATTGTAAAGTTGCCTAAATGGGAAAACCCGTTTGACACTTATCTCAACAGCATACCTGCCTTTTTCGTGCTGATACTTTTACTCGGATTATTTTATTACGAAGCTTTCAGAAGAGTTGGTAAATTATGGAAAACAGAATATATTTGCTTCTTGCTAGTGCCGTTTGTCTTTCTATACTTATCCATAGGAGTGGGTATTGTGTATCTCGACCTACTCTGTGCTGCAATTATTGGCTTAGTTATTTGTATTGTTGCTATGTATTTAGTAAAACGAAAAGTTCTAGGTATTTCCAAAGGTTTTTCTGAAATTTTTTTGATACCTTCATTTGCAGTTATATTTGTGAATATACTTTCATTTGTCAAAATTGAGTACAGTTTAATTGTAGGGGCTAGCGCTTTTGCTATAACTCTTATTTTGGCAATCAAATTTTTCAAAACCTATCCAAGACCTGAAGAAAAACTTACTGTAGAAGAGCTCAGCTTGAAAATAAATATTTTAGAAGAAGAAAGGAGAAGATTAGAGCAAGAACTTGCGTTTGAGAAGGAAGACAAGCAGAAAATACTAGCTAGAATAAAAGAAGGTGTTTTTACAAAAAGGTTCTGCCCTTATTGTAGATATTCTGTAACGCATGAATTCGATTTCTGCCCTAAATGCGGTAAGGATATAAAAAGAATAATGAGATGCGGGAAATGCGGCGCACTAACTTCCACAGCTGAAAACGAGCTGTACTGTCCTAACTGCGGAGAGGCTAGAGTGTCACAATTTTAATTACAACGATCAGAAATAAAAAATCAAAAAAGAGGTGGAGGGGGTCGGTTCTTACTCCCCAGGTTTTTCTTCAGGAGGTACTTCAGGCTTCTTCTTTTTCTTCGCTACCGCTACCGCTATTGCTATAATGATAATTATTATGATGATTATTGCAACTATGTATAGCCACTCGATTGGCTTCTCTTTGACTGTTATTTCTGCGCTAGCAGTCTCAGTTACAGTTACACCTGCTACATCTACGTTAAATTTGTATGTATGTGTCCCAGCAGTTAATTTGGTCTTGTATTCGTACTCCGCACCAGTTGCATACTCGCCTGAAACTTTTGACATATTGTAATTGATGCCATCTATAACTACCCTTACAGAAGTAGGCGCATCGCCGTCAGCGTCTGTATAAGTAACACTGAAAGTAAATTCTGTATCTACATCACCTTCTGCAGGCTCAATTGTTGGATTTGTGAGCGTTGGCGCTGAGTCCAGTATAGTCACAGTTGCCGAAGTTACCAAATCGCCAAAGTCAATTCCGTCTTTTGGCTTAACTGTGAAGTACCATACTTGTCCTTTAGCTGTTGCTGCTGAAGGCACTGTTGTATCGTTATAGGCTTCTTGAAGCACGGGCACATCATCTTCGTACTTGTACCATCTGATCTCTGTTCCGCTTTCTGCATCGGCATCGTAGTCGTAATATGTATAGCTTGCAACTAGGTCATCTGTAGTCTTAGGCTCTGCAGGCGTTATTGCCAGAGCGCTTGCTATCGGCGCTGCGTTTGGTGTTGCTGAAACCGGTGTTACTGTTTTATTCTCATTGAGAACAACATCAACTGCAGTTACTGCAAAGTAATATGTAATGCCGTTAGTAAGGCCTGTCACTGTAGAAGTTGTGTTAGTAGTTGTTTCAAAAAGCGTAACCTCCGCTTCTTCGGTTACATTTGTGAAAGTAGCGTTCTTGTAATAGACGCAGTAATGTTTCAAATCTGCTTCTGTACTTGCATTCCAGCTTAGGGCAACAGATTCATTGCCATGCACCGGTTCTAGGCCAGTTACTGCATCTGGCGCTATCAAGTCTTCTATCACTTTTATAGATACCAGCTCACTTGTGTCTGTAACCAGTAGCGGGTCTATCTTTATAGTCGTCCAGCCTGTTATAGTAACGTTCGCAACGGACGCGTCATAGACTTCTGCTCGCCACTTATCCAGTAGGTTGAGCGAGTAG
>JASEFT010000047.1 GCA_030018475.1 Candidatus Thermoplasmatota archaeon | reverse complement strand
TACGAACTGTTGCAGAAAAATTTAAAAACCGAGCGTCAGCTTTTTATATTCAAAACAACATTATTTAGCCAATAATTTTTTTTGGTAGTAAGTCAATTATCTTTACGAAAGATGGCAGTAAAAATTGCGCCTTCAATAATTTCAGCTGATTTTGCTAAACTTGGCGAAGAGCTAAAATTTTTAGAAAATGCGAATGCTGAGCTTATACATGTTGACGTTATGGACGGGCATTTCGTACCGAATATTACAATTGGCGCAGGCTTCGTTAAAGCGCTTAGAAGCATTACTAGAATACCTCTCGATGTGCATTTAATGATACAGTATCCTGAGAAGTTAGTTTCTCAGTTTGAGTCGGCAGGATGCGATATTATCACAGTTCATTTAGAATCGAAAGGTAATATTAGCAAGGCGTTAGAGCTAATCAAGAGCTACAATCTAAAAAGAGGTTTAGCTATCAATCCTGCAACGAAGCTTTCAAAAGCTCTTAAATTTCTTAACAAAATAGATGTCCTTCTAATAATGACTGTAGAGCCGGGTTTCGCAGGCCAGAAGTTTATGCCAAGCGTTATTCCTAAGCTGGAGCATGCGCGCAAAGTTATTGATAGAGAGAAGCTCAACATAGAGTTAGAAGTTGATGGCGGCATTAATTTGAGTACTGCTAAATCAGTTATAAAAGCAGGAGCTGATATTTTAGTTGCAGGCTCTTTTATCTTTACAGGCAATATAGCAGAAAATATTAGGACTCTGAGAGCAGCTTCTTGTTAATTTTTACTGCGCTCTCTCAGCTATTACATTTTCGAGCTCTTTGATATAATATGAGATATCAATATTATGCTTTTTAGCAAGTAGCAAAGCAGCAACTTCAATCTCAATATTAAGCTCGCTCTGCAGTTTATTAATTTCTGCTACTATAGCTTTCTTATCTAACTTAGTAACGCTTTCAAGCTCTCTCACAAGCTCTATAAACAAATCTTTTTTGTACTCTAAAATTTCTTTGGTAGGCTTGAATTCTAGAGGAATAGAAATGTTCTCGATTGCAAAATTAGGCTTTATTGTATCGTTCTCTTCAATAATTAAATTTGATTTTATGCATATATTGAGCAGCTTCTTACATTCATCGGGCGAAAACCAATGCAAATCTATAGAAAGTGAATAGATAAAATCTTTTACACTCATTTCTTGCTTGCCTTTCCTTTTGAATATATAAGCAATAGTTTGCTCTAAAGCGCTCAAATCTTAGCAACCTCCTCTAAAGGAATTACAGCTCCGCTGAGCTTCCAATCGCTAAATTTAGCTAGCTCGCTCTTAGTACATAGGATATAGGATCTTAAATTATTATTTGCAAAAACATCAATAACATTTCGAGTTAAGTTTTTTTGCGCTGTTATCAAATTTTCTATTTGAGCGTTTTTAGCAATTTCAATAATATCATGCAGTTTGCGCTTTTCACTTGTTATAACTTCGTTCTCTTCGTTAAATTCTAGCTTGATAATAATGTTTCTAGTAACTTTAGCGCAATATTCTAAATTTTTTAACGGTACGATAGCAGGGTTAATTACTACATTCTCAGCACCTGCGATAATCAAGTCAATACAATCCTCGCATGTCCTAGCGCTTGACTCCAGCCACAGCGATTTAGCAGCCCCTATTTTCTTAATAGCTTCAAAAGAAGGTTTGCCCTTTAACAGCCCTTTGATATCAAGTGCATAAATTCTTGTAAACTCAAGTTTTTTTATTAGCTCTAGAGCATCATTTAATTTAAGGGCTCTTTCATTGATAATTATATTCTTCTTTAGCAGCTGAACCAGAGGTATGATTTCTAAAGCCACAAAGCACTACAAACGATTCTCAGTTTATGAGCTTACTTAAACTCAGCTGATAGATTCAACGAGAGATCTCGTCGAGAAGCCCATTGTCGCTGAGTTTACTTCTACTTTAGCTCCATTATAACAACGTCTTTTATAGACTTTATGCCTGAAAAAGGTAGCACCAAACGCCCTTCACTGTCTGTTTTGAAAAGTCTAGCGTCAACTGTCTCAATAGGTCTTACCACTAGATGTTCTAGGCTACCGCTCTTAATATCTGCCACTATGCTCTCAACATCGCCAAGCTCTTCGCCTTCCGTAGTCAGTACCCTTTTCCCTTTTAACGCTGTTGCGAATATTTTCATTTTTCTATCACCTATATCCCACTCCTATTTCCTCTTTCTTCTTAACACCACTTGTAAGCTCTTTAGCAATTCTATTATAATACTCAATAGTCTCTTTAGTTACAGAAGGTCTTACTGTTTGTATGGCTTTCTCAAAATGCTGGCCTGTAACTACATTTGCCTCTAAATTTTCTCGTAATGCAATCATTGCAGACTCTCTGCATAACGCTTCTAGGTCAGCGCCAACGTAACCTTCTGTTTTTTTAGCTAGCTCTTCAAGATTCACATTTTTGAGAGGCATGTTCTTAGTATGGATTTGTAATATTTTAAGTCTTGCCTTTTCGTCAGGCGCTTGAATATGCAGTACCCAGTCAAATCTACCTGCTCTTAGTAAAGCAGTATCCAATATATCAGGTCTGTTAGTTGCGCCTATAACAACCACATTTTCTAAGCTCTCAAGGCCATCCATTGAGGTTAATAATTGATTTACCATGCGCTCTGTAACGTGGGCTTCGCCATAGCCGTAGCCCCTTCGCGGAGCTATTGCATCGAGCTCATCCAGAAATACAATACAAGGCGCGGCTTGCTTCGCTTTCTTGAATATTTCGCGCAAGCCCTTTTCTGATTCCCCTACCCATTTAGAGATAAGCTCAGGACCTTTAACAGAAATAAAGTTAGCCTCGCTCTCTGTAGCTACTGCTTTGGCAAGTAAAGTCTTGCCGGTGCCAGGCGCTCCGAAAAGTAAAATACCTCTAGGAGGCTTTATACCAAGCCTTTTAAAAGCTTCCGGGTCCTTTAAAGGCAGTTCTACAGCCTCTCTCAGCTTGCGCTTGATCTCTTCTAAGCCTCCTACACCTTCCCAGCCTACTTTAGGTATTTCAACAAAAACTTCTCTTAGCGCACTAGGCTCTATACCTTTAAGAGCTTCCTTAAAATCGTCATTAGTTACTTCCATTTTCTCAAGCAGTTCTGCAGGTATTGGTTTATCTAAATCTATTTCAGGCAAATAACGCCTAAGAGCTCTCATTGCACTCTCTCTGGCAAGTGCTGCTAAATCAGCGCCTACAAATCCGTGAGTCACATCTGCAAAATAGTCAAGCTGAAAATCTTTAGACAGCGGCATTGCGCGAGTATGCACTTGCATTATTTCTTTTCTACCAGCTCTGTCAGGTACACCTATCTCAATTTCGCGATCGAAACGCCCTGGACGGCGCAGAGCTGGATCGACAGCATCAGGTCTGTTAGTAGCAGCTATAACTATAGTCTTACCCCTTGCTTTTAAGCCATCCATCAAACTAAGCAACTGAGCAACTACTCTTCTTTCTACTTCGCCAGTAACTTCTTCGCGTTTAGGCGCAATAGAATCAACTTCGTCAATGAATATGATTGAAGGTGCATTCTTCTCAGCTTCTCCAAATATCTCCCTTAGTCTGGCTTCGCTTTCGCCGTAGAATTTTGACATTATCTCAGGGCCTAAAATAGAGTAGAAATTGGCGCCGCTTTCATTTGCAACTGCCTTTGCAATTAACGTTTTACCAGTGCCTGGCGGTCCATGCAGCAAAACTCCTTTTGGAGGCTCTATACCTAGTCTATCGAAAAGTTCTGGGTGCTTTAAAGGTAATTCAATCATCTCTCTCACTCTCAGCAACTCTTCTTTGAGACCGCCTATGTCTTCGTAAGTAACTTTAGGTATTTTCTCTAGCTCTTTTACAGGCTCCTCTTTTACAGTAATCCTAGTGTCTTCAGTAATCTGAACAATACCTCTAGGAGAGGTTTGTACAACTGTAAAAGGTAGAGCACCTCCCATTAGCGCAATTCCAGGCACTATTATGGTATCGCCTTTAACTAGAGCTCTTCTCAGTAGACCTTTTTTAACCACACTTTCTATTCCTGCGCCAAACCTTATTCTTTGATATTCTGAAATTACAGGTGCTAAAGAAATATTTTCAGCTGGCTTTACCTCAGCCTTACTAACTTTGACTTTGTCGCCCAAGGATGCTCCTGCATTCTCGCGTATTAACCCATCGATTCTTATTATCCCTTTGCCTTCGTCCTCAGGTACAGAGCGCCATACAGTAGCGCACGTAGTTTTCTTGCCAACTATTTCAACTACATCAGCGACATTGACTCCTAACTTCTGCCTTGAGATAGTATCAAGTCTTGCCCTCCCATGCCCTACTTCCTCTTTACTCAGCGCCTCTGAAACTTTAAGTATCAATTCTGTCATAATTGGTGTATAATTAGTGTGCAAAATATTAAAATTTATCACTCCTGGGTTTGTGCAAGTTTGCTAAAGTTTATTACTCGTAATATTAATATATTAAAAAGCCCGAGTAGGGTAGCTGGATATCCTGGGAGCCTGCGGTAGCCCTTTTTATTCTCTTCTCAAGAGAAGAAAAAGCTCTAGCGGAAAGTTCCCGACCTGGGTTCAAATCCCGGCTCGGGCACCACTAATATTTATATTCCGAAGGCAATTGTTGCTTAGATAATATTCACAAAAGAGCTGAAAGTTGAGGGGGGAGATTGATGTTATTTATGACAAAGTTATAGATTATTTTAAAAGTTTGAATTTTGAGTTAAAGCAGAGTTTATTTGAAGCAACCGCTGTAAAATGTCCTAATTGCGGTGCAGGATTGAAATAAAAATTATAATCTAATATTTTTACATTCCAGAACTTTCACACTTCCGGGCGGTAAAATTCTCATTATTTTTTCAATATCAATATTGAAAGCCTTCGCCACTTTTTTAGCAAATTCTTGCTTGTCAACTACACCTGGCTCGAAAATAACATAGCTAGTGCATTTTTTCTGTGTTGTAGCTGCTGGAGCACACATTACATTATCAATACCATCTATTTTTATCAATCCGATACCTGCGCTTACATTCAAATTTCTAAAATAGTTCTTTTTGCCTGTAATAACAAAAGCGCCTTTTGGAACGTATTCGCCAGCTTTCGCAGATTTGCTCACTTGATGTGCTAAAACCCAATAAGCGTCGCCACTAGCAAGTTTAGAGCTCCATGCCTTAGAATGAAGTAATGCGAATTCGCAAGCTTCTTTTAGCGCAGTATCACTTCTTCCTCTTACAACAACGCTAGGTGCGCCATGCACTTCAGCATGCACATAAGCGCAGTCAGCCTTTAAGTGCCTTTTTACAAGTCTTTCGTTGCTCCCTGCATCTCTACCTGCAAGCACTAGAACATTATCGCTTGTGATAAACCACTTGTATTTTTCAAACCAGAATTTTTTCTTTTCTATGGGCTCTTTTACTGCACTCGGCGCTTCTTTTCCCAATTTCTCGATTTTTTGCTCCGTTTCTAAGATAGCGTTTTTGACTGAGCTCGCCTTGCGCTTCGCTTTTTTACTGAGTTGATAATAATGTGCTGCATTTTCAAAAGCGCTCTTTCTCAAATCTAATTTCAGCTTTTTGTTTTTTATTACCACCTCAACGAAGCCTTCCTTCTTGTTAAGCTCTGATACTCTAAATTTGCTAACATCTTCGTTACGAGCAATTCTTTTGAGCAATTCTTCAAGCTCTAAATAATTCTCAGTAATCAAATCCCCAAACTCTTTGCCATCAATAGCTTCTTTTTCATAATCTATAAGTTTTTGTTCCTGCGCACTTAATATGTACTGTAGTTTTTCTAACTCTTTTTTTAGCGCTGCCTTTTCTTTCTCCTCTTCTAACTCTTTTTGGAGTAGCCAGTAAAACTCTTCAACTGCATTATTAAAGGTACTGAGTTCTTTAAATTCGTAGTTATCATATAAAGATAGTGGTATAGGTACAACGTCTAGAGGCTTTCCATCTTTAAAAACAATTCTGGGCTTTGCGCTTCCTTCGACTAATTCCTTAATCTTATTATACAGAGAAATTATTTTATCGACGTCCAAAGAGTTTGCAATTGCTCTGGGATCAATATTTACCAGCTGGCAAGCTTCTTGTACGTAAATTTTAGAAAGATTGAAGTCAGAGACCAATATACTTGCAATACTTCTTTTTGAGCTCAGTAGCGACTTAAAATCTTCAGCTGAAACTCTGAGAATAGAAATTTTACTTGGAGGGTATAGATATTCTGAAGAAGGCTTTACTATGCGATGCCGCCGAACCAGCTTTGAAGCGCATAATAAAACTTTATTTTCATGCACTAACACAACATTACCTTTACCAAAAAGTTCTAAAACAAGCTTGTAGTTTGCATTTGCTTTCTTAATTTCTAGTTCTATTATTCTATCAAAATCTTTCTGTACAATTTTCGTTATTATGCCATTGGCAATATATTTTCTCAAGCCCAATGCAAAATCGCTAAGCGCGCTAGGCAAAGCTATCTTTTCTCCTTTACTTACAACAAAAACCCAGCCAAGGGTATTAATAAATAAATTAATTTTACGATCCTTAGCCCTTAGCCTTATTAATAATTCTTGATTGCTAATTTGATGAATTTTATCTACTCGACTGTTAATTAGCGCTTGCAATTCCTTTACCAAAACACCAAAATCTAAACTTGAAAGCTGTTCTTTTCGTTCCATCTTCCCTTTTTCATAATATGCATCATGTATAATAAAATTACGAAAAGACTTTTAACTCTCAGAATATTATCCTAGTTAGCTGTTATGGCAAAAAAAGCGGAAAAAGAGAAATACAAATTTGCAATTCCTGATTTTGACGAAAAGGAATATATTAGAAAAGAGTTCGCTGATGTGAAGCAATCGCTACTTGTTCTTGGGTATGCAGTACTATTTGCATTAATATCTTTATTACTACATAAGATAAGCTTTGTAGCTGCAGTTGCAGTCGGCTTACTAGGTATTTTTGGGATTAGATTCTTGTTTTTAGGAGTCAAAATAGACATTTCAAAGCTAGATAAGAAAGCATGGCTTAGCCATAGCTTTGTGTATCTGATTACATGGCTTATATTCTGGAGTGTGTTTAGTAACGTTTAGCTACTCTAAACATTGAAAGCGCTATAAAGCACATAGCTACTGCAAACAAAATTACATTTCTGTAGCCCAAAACTTGAGCTAGTGCGCCACCTAAAAAAGGTCCTAGAACTGTCGAAATACTCCATGCCGAATTTAGCAAACCAACGCTTGTGGCTTTTTCTAAAGTTCTTTCTGTAACGAATTTAAGAGAGCCTACATATAAGCAAGCCCATGAAAAGCCGAGCAATAATTGCAGTAAAAATATGTGATAGAAATTCTGTACCAGAAAGAAACTGATAAAAGTTATTCCTGATGAGATTAGTCCTGTAGCGACTAACTTTGAGCTTTTGAATTTATCAATTAGTTGCATAAAAACAAATTGCGAAAGTGCATTGAGTGCATAGATTGCGCCTATCCATGCTTTGCTAGCACCTAGAATTGAAAGATAGACTGGGAATATTATCCAGACTGCACTAGCACCAGTATGCCTTAAAAAGAATGCCGAGTAAACAGCAAGGTTTTCTTTTAATACTTTTTTAGGAAATAATGGTACGTGAATAATTTGTTTCTTGCTTTCCTCAAGGGTTAAAGCCATTATAAAAGCAATAACAAAGAGTAGAGAGCCTAGTAGAAATACCTGCCAGTAAATACCGATAATGCCTGCTACGAGAGTACCTGCGCCCATACCTAAAGAGCCGTAAGATGCGAATTTGCCCATACGCTTTTTAGATTCAGCCACATAAGCTATAAGTGAAGGAGGATAGATACCTACACAAAATCCAACCATAAATCTTGCAATAATTAAGGCGAGGGCGTTGAAAGCGAAAATTTGCAAAATAAAAGCTAGTGAGCTTGCTAGCAAACCAGACAGCAAAAATATTCTTCTACCGTAGATATCTGAGGCTCTACCGAAGATATAAGAAGCTAGGAAAACAGAGCTCCCGTAAGCTAAACCTGTAACTCCAAGCTCTAAGTCGCTTGCTTTAAGCTCTTTTGCAAAAAGTGGAATTAATATAAAAGTGCTAGATAGTGCAAAGTTACTTAGAAATAGTAATGCGTTGGATCTCATAAATAACGGAAAAAATCTATAGAGCTATTAAAACTACTCCTCCTAAAGTCAACAGTGCTCCAAGTATAAACTTAGGTATTGCGCTACGCTCGAGCTCTTTGAAAGCAATAATTCCCCAGCACGCTGAAAAGAATGTAATCAACCCCATGAGTATTGGTATGCCTATAGAAAGGCCGAGTGTTTTAAGTGCATAAAGAGAGGTAATATTACCAAGACCCCAGATTATACCTCCCACAATGCCGAGTGATTGTTCCCTACCACTCGTGGTTAGATAATCCAAAAATTTTCTGCTAACTATAAGAAAGCTGATGGACGCTAATAAAGAGCCTGAAGAAAGTGAAAGTGCTGCAAGTACTACATCTAATTTTAGAATGTTGACTGAATGCACTACTAAAATATTGAATATGCCGAAGAATATACTTGAACTGAATGCAGCAACAATGCCTATCCTTGAATGCTTGCGAGCTTTTGAAATAGTTTCTGTAATGACTATGCAACCAGCGATTATTATCAGCATTGCAATAAAAGCTTGAATAAGGGAATAAAGTCCTGCATATTCTCTTAGAAATATAATCCCGCCGAAAAATGATATTACAGAAGTAAAATTCAAAATTACAAAAGGTCTTGCAATACCTATTCTAGTTACTGCATAGATAAGTAAAACGTTGCCGAATAGCCAGACAAAGCCTGCAACAAAGCATATAACTAAAGAATGATAGGAATAGCTGAAGCTGTAGCTTTTAAAAGTCAGTAATAAAGTCAAGACAAGCGCATTTAAAAATATACCTGAGCTCATCGCAGCGCAGTAAATAATTTCATTGACTTTTGAAAATTTTTTAGGCACGAACTGCGAGCCGAAAAGAAAAGACGAGATTATAATTATTATCAAGCAGAAATATTCCATTTGCAAACTGTAAATGCTCGATTCACTAAAAAGAGTTTCTGGTTAAATATTTATAGGCAGAAAGTTATTAGAGTTTTCAAAAAAGACGGAAAAGAGAGAGTATGACCGAAGGGCTGAGCGAGAGAGCTGATAAAGTTTATAAAGCAATGAAAGAAGCTGGAATTACTAGCGAAGATAAAATGGCTAACGTCGATAGAATTGTTAGTATGGCAAGAATGCCTAAAAATTTCGTTTTAAGTGCTTTACAAGAGCTTGTGCAGAAAGGTTTTGCCAGAAGGAAGGCAAGGGAGAAAGTCGCAGGCTATTATCTCGTCAAGTAAAAAAGAGACGGCAATTATGTAATACGGAGGCTCTCCTAAAAATACAATTTATAGGGCGCTCGTAAAATCCTCAAAACCCCTCTCGTTGAGAGAAGGTATGAAAATCACACGTTCGGAAAAGAGGTGATTAAAATACAGTTATTTTACATACGTTCCTCTCCATCCATATCGTAATCTAATGGGGCTAGGTCGTTATAATCGTTTTGACCGTATAATTGCACATTTTGGCTTAATTGAAATTTCAACATCAATCCCTCCATATGTATAAGTAGGAAACAAAGTTTTTTGAGATAGAAATTAAGTTCAATTCATAAGCTTGAGAAACAACATTACTTTTGATGGTAAGAACATCCCCTTTAGAGACTGCATTATCCTTATCTTTATCATAAAAAACAATGTCAGAACTTTCGTTATCTACTAAATAATTTAGTAACTGGCGAAAAATGACATGACGTGAATTGTTTAATATCAGCACTTCAACATCATCTAAACCACGACCAGGATTATATGCATCAAGAATTGTAAGGTTATAATTCCCATCCACTTTTTCCATATATCCTGCTACAGCGGGGTGACTTGGTGGTGGTTCCATTTTCGCAGAGTGCCATACAAAAATGAAATAAAGTAGCAAAATTGTGGTTACAAT
>JASEFT010000046.1 GCA_030018475.1 Candidatus Thermoplasmatota archaeon | reverse complement strand
GCGATGAAAGTTTAAAAAAATTTGAGAAAGAACCTTTTATCAAAATTTACGATGATGGCTTTACGCAAGTTTATAAAATAGCGTGGTGTTAAATGTAATGTAAACCTAGATCGGTAACATTTGACTATTTGAATATAATTGGGCTGGTATTCCTCCTATACCTAGATGCCATCTATCAAAGTTATACCAGTGTTGAAACTCCGAAATCAGATTTTCTGCATTTTCGAACACTTTATCAATTCTTAAGAATTCTTCATTAAATATTCGAACACAACGTTCTACCTTGCCTTTCGCCTCTATAATTATGCAAATTTTCTCTTACCTCCGATTGTAAAGGGTCCGCGAATGTCTATCTGCCATAATTGGTCTGGCTACTCGGCTCTGAAGTACCTCCAATGCCTTAATTCACCATAAGGACTACCATTTCTCCCGTGTTTTTTAAGGACATTGTTTACCGTTTGTCTGCTTATCTTAATACATTCCCATTCTCTATCCAGAACTTTCTCAAAAAGATATTTTATGTAATTGGGTGGAGACTCTAGATTTATTTTAATTCTCTGAGTTCCCCAATTAAAAGAGTCTCTAAGAATAATTATGGCATCCCTTTTCACCAATGGCAAAATAGACAATAACTCCAAAATGTTACCGATGTCTATTTACTTTACAGTTACGAAAGATATATTTACCAAGAATGATATTTAAAATAGAGTGTGTGGTGTTAGTATGACAAAAGAAGAAGATTATAGAGGCAGGAACGCTTTAGCTGATGCAATAGATAATACAATTGAGTGCAAACTGAAAACTTTAGAGAGTAGAATTCTATTGATGCTTGAAAAGCTTGCGAAAAGAGTGGAGGTTTTAGAAGGAGTAGTGCAAGCGCCAATACCATTACAAACTAAATATGAGCTTATCAAGCCACAAACTGTGATTGGTAAGGTTGGCGGTAGAAAGCTCTATCGTGAAGTAGTTGATTGTGTAAAGCAATGGGGTAGCGGAAGGAAATTCAAGCTTAGGGAGCTAGCAGAGGTACTAGAAACCAAGGTTGAGGGCTTTAGCAAGCTTGCAAGTACTACTAAAAAAGAGCTTACAAGAACTTATCTTAGCATGCTTAAGAGCTTAGGCGAGGCTAAATTTTGCAGAGCTACAGGCACTTGGGAGCTTGGCGAAGGCGGAAAAAAACATTTTGAAGTTGTAGAGCCTAAAATAGTACTTATGAAGAATAAAAGTTTTGCAGTCTATAAAGAAGTTGTAGACCACATTATCAAATGGGGTGAGAACAAAAAATTTACGCTTCGCGAACTTGTTGAGGAACTTGAAAATAGTGTCGCAGGTTGGGGCGGTTTGCAAGAAACCACTTTAAGAAGCTATGCGTCAGTGCATTTAAGATACATTAAAAGTCAAAATAAAGCGCGTAATATTGTAGGTGAAAGAGCTTGGGTTATAACTAAAGAGCCTTCTCTAGCGCCCGAGCAATATAAAGTAGAAACTATCGGTAAGCCTAGAAGGAAAGTGCTCGGGTATGTTAGGCGCAATCCAATCCATCAAGACGTATTAGTTAAAATAATTTCTAAACTGAAAGATTCGCAAAATTTCAACTCTAAAAAGGTTAGAGATATAATTGATTCTGAGCGCTCAGAAACCTCAGACGAGACTAGAAGGTGTCTGACTTACGCTTATTTAAAATATTTAGAAAGTAACAAAATTGCAGTTAAAACTGAGGAAGGCTATAAAATAATCAATACAGAGCTTATTGAGCAGGACAAAGAGCCCAGGTACGAAACACCATCGCTGTTAGAAGATATTTGAGCTAATATTCTTTACTCTAAATCTATCTTTTAATTCGCCCCTTTTGCCAGGGTTCCATTGCTCTATATTACTGAAAAAGCCAGTCACTCTTGTCATCTTAACTACATTCTTACCATGGGTAAGCTCTTTTAATATTAGAGCCTCGCTCCATTTGTCTATGTTAGCTAAATCAAGTCTTATGCAACTATTCCATCGTCTGCTCCTTAGATATAGATAATTTTTTTTATTAAACTCTTCCATATCGATGTTTTCTATGTTATCTTTGCTCCACTCTATGTCATCTTCACTATTCACTAGAAAATTTTCTAGCTCTATAATATTCATTTTTTAGTTTATAATATATCGCTAATCAAATAAAGCTTACGGTAATAGACGTTAACTTTATTTTAGCTCTAACCAATTTTAATTTGTGCTAGAAGTTAGATTTCATGGGCGTGGTGGGCAAGGAGCTGCTACCGCAGCTAATATTTTAGCAGATGCTTGCTTTAGAGAAGGTAAACATGTGCAGAGCTTCCCTTATTTTGGTGTAGAGCGAAGAGGCGCACCTGTAACAGCATACACAAGAATAGATGACAAGCCTATAAGAATAAAATCGCAAATTTACGAGCCTGATTGCGTTGTGGTGCTAGATCAAGCTCTTTTCGGTACAACTAACGTTACTGAGGGATTGTTAAAGGGTGGCCTGCTTTTGATTAATACTAACAAGTCTTGCGAAGAACTTAGAAAATCATTAGCTCAGAATATTAGATTAGCTGTTATAAATGCAACTGAAATTGCACTTGAATACAATCTAGGCACAAGAGTAGCGCCTATAGTCAATACTGCAATTGTAGGCGCTTTCGCTAAAGTGAGTGAAATTGTAAAGCTAGAATCTGTGCTTGAGGCGATAAAAGAGATAGCGCCAAGCAAGAAAGAAGAGAATGCAAATGCAGCAAGGGATGCTTACGAAAGAGTGAAATTCTATACTATATAAATATCTTTAGAAAAATATTTGTTAGCGCTGTCTGTTTATTATGGGTAATGGCACTTGTTATCGACGGCATAGAGCGTATAGAAAACCAGCTGTGCGACAGATGCTTGGGAAGACTGTTTGGAAAGTTAGGACACGGGTTTAATAACGAGACAAGAGGCCGGGCCATAAGGTACGCACTCAAAAATAATATCTATACTATGAATGAAGAAGATATTATCCAATATAGCGAGCTCTCTGCTCAGCGAAAAGAATGTGCGCTATGTAAAAATCTATTTGATGAAATTGAAAATTTTGCAGAACTGATAATTGAGAAACTAAAACATTACGAGTTCAATACTTTCCTAATAGGCTCTAAAGTAGATAAAGAAATAACAGATAAGGAGGAAGAGCTTTGGAAAGAGTTTGGGTTAAGCTATGCAGAGCCTATAAAAACAGAAATTAATCGTGAAGTTGGCAAAATTGTAAGTTCAAAGATTGGTAAAGAAGCAGATTTCAAAGCCCCTGAGATTACTGCAATAATCGATACTAGATATGATTATGTTGAGGTAATATCATCGCCATTATTTATATATGGAAGATATAGGAAGCTAGTTCGTGATATTCCTCAGACAAAATGGCCTTGTAAAAGATGCTTTGGCAAAGGTTGCGAATATTGCAATTTCAAAGGTAAAATTTATAGTAGTAGTGTAGAAGAGATTATTGCAGGTAGAGTTATGGAAATTACTAAAGGTGAGGCGCACAAACTTCACGGGCTTGGTAGAGAAGACGTTGATGCAAGAGTGTTAGGTAGCGGAAGACCTTTTATTCTAGAAATAAAAGCGCCTAAAAATAGATTTGTAGATTTAGCCAAGCTAGAGCAGGAAATTAACAAGCTAGGAAAAGACTGCGTAGAGATTTCTGAGCTTAGATTCACAAATTTTAAAGAGGTAGTGGAAATAAAAGGGTCAAAAGCTCCTAAGATATATAGAGTTGAGCTAGAATTTGAAGCGCCTATAGATGAGCAAAAAATTAAAGAGTTAGAGAGTAGATTTAGCAATTTAAGTATACTTCAGCGCACACCGCTGAGAGTAGCGCATCGAAGAGCTGATAAAGTCAGGGAAAGAAAAGTACTCGAGCTTAAAGTAGAAAGTGCAAAGCCGACAAGCGCAAAGCTACTAATTAAATGCGAGGCTGGCTTGTATATAAAAGAATTAGTCACGGGCGATGAAGATAGAACAAAGCCAAGCATAGCTGAATTGTTAGGAAAGAAAGCTTGGGTTAAAGAGCTCGACGTGGTAGGTGTAGAATATGGTAAAAGCTTCTAAAGGACTAAGGTCAAAAACAAGAAAGAAATTATCTAAGTGCGCAAGAGCTCGTGGACTAGCGCCAATAACTAGAGCTCTGCAGAGCTTCAGAGTTGGCGAAAGAGCCGCTATAAATATAGATCCTGGCGTGCATAAAGGCATGCCTCATCCTAAATTTCAAGGAGTTACTGGCATTGTCAAGGGCAGGCAAGGTGGTAGTTATCTGATAGCAATACCAAATGGTAATAAAGAAAAACTTGTAATTGCAGCGCCAGAGCATTTAAAGAAAACTAAAAAATGAAATATCTTACTTTACCACAGGTAAAGAAATTGCTAGAGAAAGCGCAGAAAGAGCGCGAGCTATCTTATATCCAAAAGTTAGCTTTAGAGCAAGCACAAAAGCTTTCAAAGCTTACTCTAACCAAATCAGAAAGTTTAGTTGAAGAACTTAAGAAAATAGAGCGTATCACAGAGCCCTTGGCTTATAAAATTGCGGATTTGCTACCTTCGACACTCAAAGAGCTAAGAGCTGTTTTCGTAAAAGAGCGGTTTAGTTTAAGCTCTGAAGAGCTTAATAGTATTTTAGAGCTTGTGAAGAAGTATAAGGGGTAACAATAAAAAAATGGAGGATTATGTTTATATTTTGGATTATTTAGCAGTAGCCTTGTCAGTCCCAGGAAGAGCTTTCAGAAGAGCGCCCTCAGCTTACGGAATAGGCGAGTTCGAGTTCAAGCTTCTGGAACTAGAGCCTAAGCCCAACGTTACATTACAGCTCAGTGAAAGAGTGTATGTGGGAAAAGATATTGAAAAACGTGAAAAAATAGCTAGGGTTAAAAGGAGAATAAGTTATGAAAATCTTACAACTACTGCTAAAAAAGAGCTCCCTTTTGTACTATCGCAGATTGTTAAATCTCAGGAAGCACGGTTTGTAACTTTTTATAACGAGTCTGCACCTGTGACTACAAGATTCCATTCTTTACAACTATTGCCAGGCTTGGGAGGTAAAACTCTAGAATCTGTTCTGGAAGAGCGTAACAAAGCAAAATTCCAAAGTTTTGAAGATATTGCAAAAAGAACTATGCTCAAGCATCCTGACAGAGCTGTTGTTAAAAGGGTAGAGCTTGAACTTTCAAATCCTTCTGAAAAATATTTCTTGTTTGTACATCGCCCTAAGAGAGAGGGATGAGAGCGGCTTTAGGATTGAGAGCATTCAAGCGCCTAGGACAGAATTTTTTAATAGATGAAAAAATTGCTGAGCGCATTGTGAGCTATGCCAATTTAAGTTCTAAAGATATAGTGCTAGAAATAGGTCCTGGGCTCGGCATGCTCACTGAACGAATTGCTAAAAAAGCGAAATGCATAATAGGAGTTGAGAAAGACAAAAGACTGGTAGAGCATTTAAAAGCCAAGAAGATACAGAATTTAAAGATTATTAATGAAGATTCTCTTAAAATTAAGTTTCCTAAATTCAATAAAATCGTTTCTAATCTGCCTTATCAGATATCTTCGCAATTAACTTTTAAAATTCTAAACTATAAATTTGAGAAAGCGATACTTTGCTATCAGAAAGAATTTGCGTATAGGTTAGTGGCACAGCCCTATTACAAAGATTATTCAAGACTGACTGTAAATATCTATTACAAAGCAAACTGCAGAATATTAGAGATTGTACCGAAGAGCGCATTCTATCCTCAGCCTAAAGTAGAAAGTGCGGTAGTTGAGCTTGTCCCTCGTAAAGCGAAGCCTTTTGAGTTGGTTAACGAGCAGCTATTTTACGATTTAGTCAACATCTGCTTTTCGCACAGACGTAAAAAGATATCTTCTATAATATCTAACAACTGGCAGAAATTTTTCAAAACTGAGTTAGAAGCGAAAAAAGTAGTTCCAGTGCTGGAATTTAAAGATTGCAGGATTGAGGAGCTAGCGCCCCAAAAAATTGCGAAGCTCGCAAATCAAATTGCAAGATTTTATTAATCTGTAAAACGATTTTTTAAAAAGGACGATGAAAGAGCAATTATGCGAAGTCTTGAATTGCAATAAGCCAGCAGTAAGATCATTATCTCTAAAGAAACTTTCAGCAATTGGCTTATCTTTCAAATCTGAGCGAAGGAGAGTAGCTATATGCAAGGAGCATTATAAAATTTACAAGAAGAAGACTAAAAAGGAAAGGGAAATTGAGAGGCTTACTTGGGACTGAGATGCGCTAATATTTTATTATTGGATTCATATTAACAGTTTATGGCAGTGCTTCTTTATTTAGTGGGTACAGCAGGCTCAGGCAAATCGTATCTCACACATACTTTTACTAGGTGGATGGAGCTTAACAAATATTATGCTGTACCTGTGAATTTAGATCCTGGTGCGGAGGCTTTGCCGTATAATCCTGAAATAGATATTAGAGATTTGCTTTCTTTAACACAGGTAATGGAAGAATATTCTCTAGGACCTAATGCTGCACAAATTGTATGTGCTGATTTACTAGTGCTCAAAATAGAAGGGCTAAAGAAAGAGCTTGAGGGCTACGAATGCGACTATTTTATAATTGATACCCCAGGCCAAATTGAGCTTTTCGCTTTTAGAGAGAGTAGTAAACAGATAGTTGAAAAGTTAGGTGGTAATCCTTTAATAGCCTATCTTTTCGACCCTTTGCTCGCTAGAACGCCGGCTGGCTTCGTTTCTCAGGTAATGCTTAGCGCAACAGTCCAGTTTAGGTTTGCAGTTCCAGCTGTGAATTTATTGAGTAAATGCGACTTGCTGAAGGAAGAAGAACTTGATAGAATGAAAAAATGGGTTGAAGAGCCTTACCAGCTATTAGAAGAGGCTATAGCGCAAGAGCCTTCCATGCAGAAACAGCTCAGTATAGAGCTTTTTAAAGTATTTGAAGGGCTAAGCGCTTATAAAACATTCACTCCAATTTCTTCAGTGAATTTTTTTGGAATGGAAGATTTGTACAGTGCTATTCAACAAGTGTTTTATGGCGGCGAAGAGCTAGAGGAAAGGTAGAGCTTTGAGCGAAAAGGCTTTACTCCCTCTAGCTAATTCTATGATTATGAAAAGGGATCTGCTTTCAGTACTTGACGTGAAAGAAGATTTACTTGAGATTTTAGAAATTGCTAAGCAGTTGAAAAGGAGAAAAACAGAAAAATTAAAAAACAAAACTTTAGCGCTATTATTTGAGAAACCTTCTTTAAGAACTCGCGTGAGTTTAGAGTTAGCAATGAAGCAGCTCGGCGGTGACGCGATCTATTTAGCTCCTCAAGATATTCAAATTGGTAAAAGGGAAAGTGTTAAAGACATAGCTCAAAATCTCTCTTTGTGGGTAAATGCTATTGCTGTAAGAACATTTTCACATAAAACTGCGGTTGAGCTTGCTAAATACGCAAGTATTCCTGTAATAAATGCGCTAGATGACTTAGAACATCCATGCCAGATAATAGCAGATCTGCTCACAATAAAGGAGAGAAAGCGAGAACTCAAAGGGTTAAAGCTTGCCTGGGTTGGAGACGGTAATAACGTATGCAATTCTTTAATTTTAGGCTCTGCACTTGTTGGTATTGAAATGAGCATTGCAACTCCCAAAGGCTACGAGCCAAACGTAGAAATATTAAGAAAGGCAAAAAGGCTCTTTGCTAAAATAGAGCTTACCACAATACCACAGCACGCTGTAAAAAACGCAGATATTGTTTATACAGATACGTGGGTATCGATGGGTATGGAAGCTGAAAGAGAGCTTCGCGAAAAAGTTTTTCAGCCCTATCAGGTGAACTCAAAACTATTAGCGCATGCTAAAAAAGATTGTATTGTAATGCACTGCCTGCCTGCACATAGAGGTTATGAAATTACTAATGATGTTATTGATGGCAGGAACTCTGTTGTTTTAGAGCAGGCTGAAAATAGATTGCATGCTCAGAAGGCTATTCTTCTGAAATTATTGAAATAAATGTATGACCCTATTAAGCTAAGCGCTAAAATAGAGAAATTAGTTGTTAAAGGTAATGAGCGCAAATATTACAGGTTCAGACCTGCACGATGGTACGGCGGTATTGTTACAGGCGACGTAATTGGTTGCAATCTGTATTGCGCATTCTGCTGGTTTAGTGATATTGCTCGTGAGAAGCCTCAACTTGTAGGCAGATTTTACTCTCCTGACAGCGCTTTCTCTATAATAGATACAATTGCAAAAAAGCGCAAATATAGCCAAATACGTTTGAGCGGCGGCGAACCTACTATTGGTGGAGAGCATCTCTTAGAACTGTTAAGATTGATTGATAAAACAGAATATTCTTTTATTTTAGAGACCAACGGTCTTTTGATAGGCTACGACAAAAATTACGCGCAAAGTTTAGCGCAATTTAAAAATTTACATGCAAGAGTTTCCTTTAAAGGTACTAACGAGCAAGAGTTTTCTTATTTAACGGGCGCTAGACCTGAGTTCTTCTCACTACAATTAAAAGCACTTGAAAATTTACTTAATACAAAAGTTTCTTTTCATCCTGCAGTAATGATATCTTTTTCCAAGCCCGAGAATTTTGACAAGCTGAAATTAAAATTTAGTGAGATATCTCAGGAACTAGCTGAGAGTGTGGAAATAGAAGAATTGATTCTCTATTCCCATGTTGCTAAAAGATTAGAAAAGAAAGGAGTAAAATGGAGAACTAGCTATAAGCCTAACAGAGTGCCGAGAGAGTTGGTGTGAGAATATTAGATACTGTGAAAAAACAAAATTAAAAGTAAAAGTTAAGTACTATGACATCCTCGCTGACCTAAAGGTCAGCGTTTCCGGTGAGCATTAGCTAAATCGTGGCGATGTAAGTTGTTAGTACTGGCTTGCTTGTTCTTTCACATATGTTCTGGCTGTATCTAGGTCTACATCACTCACTGTTCTTCCAAAATTACCAGAGCTCCAGAAATGTCACTTAGGATAGCGCAGTCTAAATCTCGGCTCGAGTCTAAAGAGCTCCCATTCTAAGTGGTACACATACACTCCCTTGCCATGGCTATAACTAACTAATTCCATTCAAAAACTAAAAGAATACAAAGGAATGTAAAACATTCCTTTTATTTAAAAGGAAGCTATGCTTCCTTTGTAAAGCTAAAGCTTGCAGTTTCCTCGCGTGATCGGTATAGAAATTCCTAAATTTGCAAAAACCATCAAAGAGCAAATCAAGAAAGAAATTTTTGGTTGTTGATCAAGGGCTTAGGAACGCTCTGCTAAAAGAGTACGAAATAAAAATTGAAAATGTGAGTTTCGTTTTGAAGAAAGACAAACATCTTGTGCTTATAGAAGTTAAATACTCAGACAAACCAGTAGTTACAAAAGCTTTTGCAGAATTTATTTTAGAGCTTGACTTAAGAGAACTAAGCTTAGTCTGAAAACTTGTTTTGAAGTACGCCGAAAATACTTTCACTCATTCAAAGGCCACAATATCTACTGAGAATAATAAGTATTTTAATGGTAGAAAGAGCAACTACTCTACAGATTGACTAGATACCAACCTTGACCGCTCGGTGTATGAACAAGCTGGAACGTCGAGCCAGGTGTTGCAAGACCGCCGTGTGCGTTATCTTTTATCCATATAACATCCCCACCTGATACGAGACCATCTTGGGATACATCTCTAAACATTACGCCGCTCGCGCCATACTTACTATAGATCTCTGCAAGGGTGCCATTACCCAAGAGTTTGCCAGCCGCGTCTTTCAAAACGTATTGTATACCAGCCGGACTCACTCCGCCACCTTCTACTGGTACTGACTTAATTTCTATTTGATGCCCAGATGCGTATGTGCTAAGCGTAGCGCTCATCGGGGGCGCCGTCTTTACTCTCCCAAAAAATCCAACCACCCAGAGATATACAATAGCAGCTAAAACTACTGTTATCGCCACCATCAAGATTACGCCGATGACTGGCGATACCGCTTCTTTTTCGTTTATTTTCATCTTGTTCGCTACTCCACTTTTTTCCTTTTTATTAGAAAAAGTTATGGAAATATGTCCTAATATATTTTTCTATTATGTCAGAAGGGTGTTGGAAAATTATCCCTGAGAGCATATCCTTCCTTTTAAATTTTTAAGT